>JAGRAL010000009.1 GCA_020434605.1 Bdellovibrionales bacterium | reverse complement strand
ATTCTCCGAATGGTCGTGATATGCGATACGAAACTACGATCGGTGATAGCAAAAAAGACAATATTCAATTAAAGGCCCAAACTAGCGAAAAGGACTATGTCCATTTTAGAGAAACTCGCGACAAAACACTTTCAGCTCCTCGCTTATTGTTACCTAGTATACAAGTAAATATAGATGCAGGGCATTTACCACCCAAGGAAGATAATGGTACAGCTTATCTAAAGTTACCTTTAAATATAAAGGTCTCTAAAGCAAATTTGTGAGTACCTAAAAATAAAAAACCCGTCTTGTGGACGGGTTTTCTTAGATACAATGTCTTGCAAATTATCTAGAACGTTTTGGATAACATTGTTTAGATCCTGGATCATAAAAATAGCCAAGAGCACATGTGCCCATCGTTTTTACTACCGCAGAAACCTCAACTTCACTATCTAACGCCTCAATTTTTTGTCCTAATTCTTCAACTCGGCTCATTTTTATCGTACCGATTAGGTTACCAACGCTGTCTAATAATGTTACTGACCCATCAGAATTATCTACGATTTCTACGACCCCGCCATCAAAAAACAAATGACCACTTTTTACTGGGTTAGCGTAGCCACCATCGAAGGCAAAGCTAAGATTTAATGTAAATAATATAGATACAATTGAAAGTATTTTTAAAAATGACATCATAATTTTCCCCTATGATATTCTGGTTGTTTTAAAGCTTAACACCCTTAGTTACTGCAAGCGCTTTGCCAAATTTAGTATTCCAAATTATATTGTCTAAATGTCAAAAGCGATTGGTGTATTTGATTCGGGTATTGGTGGTTTAACAGTTTTAAAAGACTTAATCCACGCGTTCCCCAATGAATCCTTTGTTTACTTAGGCGACACCGCAAGACTCCCCTATGGAGCAAAGTCACCGGGCACTATTAGAAAGTATTCTGAACAAACGATTTCTTTTTTACTAAAACAAGATGTGAAGGCTGTTGTCATTGCTTGCAACTCAGCCTCGAGCCAATTTTTTGAATCCGAATGGATGGGTGTACCCGTTTATAATGTCATCGTACCCGGAGCACAATTAGCCGTTGAGAAGAGTAAAAATAAAAAAATTGGTGTGCTGGGCACAAGAGCCACCATCTTAAGTGAGGCCTATCAAAAGCGAATACTTTTGATGGAGCCAATGGCGCAAATTTTTGCTTTAGATTGTCCCTTGTTTGTGCCCCTAGCCGAAGAGGGACTATACCATGACGGGATTACCGATCTCGTAATTGAGCGCTACTTAAAGCAACTTGTGGATAAAGATGTCGATACTGTTGTTTTAGGTTGTACTCATTACCCACTGTTAAAAGAATCCATTCAAAAATATGTAGGCGCTCATGTAAACCTAGTTTCTTCGGGACAAGCCATTGCCAAAATACTGATTAATGATTTTAAATCTGGACGATTAGAAGCTGGCTCTAGTGCTAAGGGCGATACACTACTATTTGCAACAGATCTATCTGCCCACTTCACCGATCTAAGTACTAAAATCTTAGCCCCCATACCTTTTAGTAGCATTGAGCAAGTAGACCTATAATAAATATTGAATCTTTTTGAAACAACCTAGACTCATTTATCGATTTAGAAGTGAGAACAAAAATAAAAAACAAATCTATTTTTTTCGTATATGAAGTAGACAGTCTAGAGATTTAAAAATCCAAAATACCTTCAAACCCTTATTTCTTTTACGCATTTGCCGATAAATCCTTGTAATAAAAGGGGGCCGTTTGAAGACTTGGGTTAAAAAGTTTATCAATCAGTTTGATATTAGTGACGGAAGCGAACGCAGTAACCGCGAAATAGAAAACGATGATACTCCTGATTTTGATTTGCCCGAAGACTTGGCCACCATTTTATACATCATCGACAGTCACATGAAACATCTATTTGATATCGAAAAGTTGCCTGCGCGTAAAGCCAGACAAACCCTAGAAGAGTTAGCACAACAATTGATTAAGCCTAACAACCCAAATTTGGATAAAGTTTTGTTTCGCGTTCGTCAGTTTTTTTCAAGCTACAGGATCAGTGAGTATTCATACATACAAAAAACATTTGATGATTTTAGAAACATCATTTGGGATTTTGTTGAACAGCTAAATGAAGGCATAGAGGAAGAGGTTTCTGAATCAGAAGTTAGAAGCCACTTTGAGCAGCTGCGAGAAGCAGTAGAGTCAAACTCTATCGATACACTTAAATCACAATCTAGACAGTTTATAGATAGCTACATTGAGTTGCAGTACAAAAAAGATAAAAAGAAAACCGAGAGAATGGAAAAGTTTCAACGAAACTTACATTCTGTAAAAAAGCAACTTGTAGAAGCCAACCAAACCATGAGCTTAGATCATATGACAAAAGCTTTTAACAGAAAAAGTTTTGATGAGCATATACATAAGCAGTGGCAGTTATCTAGAGTAACAAAATCACCAGTCACATTAATCATGTTAGATATTGATCATTTCAAACGAGTAAATGATACCTATGGACATGATATTGGTGATGCCATTATTAAGGAGTGTGTAAAACTACTTCAGGATTGCTTTCCAAGAGAGCTGGACTTTGTAGCACGTGTAGGTGGAGAAGAGTTTGCTGTTATTATGACTGATTACAATGTCGTGCAAGCAAGTCACGCTGCCGAAAAAGCTTTAACCACTATACGCAACGAAACCTATGTGCAATTAGACATGCGTATTAAGTTTACCTGCTCAATGGGAATAGCCCAATTAAATGAGGGTGAAACAGTTGAAGAGTGGATTAAGCGCGCTGATGAAGCCTTATATACCTCTAAAAACACAGGCCGTGACCGCGCAACTATTGCAGAAGCAAAAACGGCAAAGTCTGCGTAATCATATTTAGCGCTGTTAAAGTTTTATCCGCTTTTGGTGTTTTAGACACTGAAGTAATATTAAACACCGTTTATTTTTAATACAACTGGCCCCATCGTTGCAATAATGAGTATTACCACCCGTTAATTGCAACTCAGAAAAACAACCAAAAGTTCTACAAATTTAAATAGTAAAATAGTGTGCGAAGTCCGTGACCCCACGTAATTTTTTTTTTGCGTTGGAGGAAATACGTGAATAAATTAATTACTCTCTTTATTTTATTAGTCCTAACTAACAGTCATTGCACAAAAGCATACGCAGCCATTCCAGATCCTCAGCTAGATGTAACAAACAATCGAGAAATCATAAAATCAGACTTACAAAAAGAAGTGATTGTAGCCGTCATAGATACCGGTATCGATATTGATCACCCTTATCTTAAATCTAATTTATGGATAAACTCAGGCGAATCTGGATTGGACGAATCTGGAAATGATAAGTCTACCAACGGTATCGATGACGATCATAATGGTTATGTTGATGATATACATGGATGGGACTTTACAACTCAGTCAAACGACTTAACAGACACCATCGGTCATGGAACCCATATAAGTGGAATCATCTCTGGTAAGTCTACCCCAAGACTTGCCATCTCTAATCTTACTAAGATAAAAATTATGACACTTAAATATTTTGATAAAGATGCAGGTGACACCCAAAGCATAAAAAACACTGTCCTTGCCATCAAATACGCTGTCAAAATGGGAGCTTCTATTATTAATTATTCTAGTAGTGGAGCTATTAGAAATAAAGATGAAGAGACTGCCATAAAAGAGGCCTCCGCTAAGGGAATTATATTTGTAACCGCCGCAGGAAACAGCGGATTAGATATAGATAAATATCCGTACTACCCGGCCAATTATAAGGCCCAAAACATTATTCCTGTATCCTCTATTGATGAAAACTTTAGACTTTTAGCTTCAAGTAACTATGGTCATAAAACTATCTTAGCTCCTGGAAAATCCATCTACTCTACCCTCCCCGGCGGACGATTTGGAGTAATGACTGGTACTTCTCAAGCAACAGCTTTTGTATCACAAAGTTTAGCAAGTATTATAAAAAACAGAACATCCAAAACTCTCACGGACGAGATTCTCTCCTCTGTAAAATCTGATTTTACAAAGTCAAACAACCGCTTATTGATGAATTAACCTCACACCCAAAACATCAATAAGTCCTGCCACTTCTCCATTTTGGTCCTAAGCTATTACATGATGTTGTAACTTAGGACTTCCTTACGAGTAATCAGTGCTCACCCATTAAAAATTTAGTCGGCTGTGTAATGATAATTGGTTTTGATTTGGTAATAACCATCGTGTGCTCGTATTGTGCAGATAAAAACTTAGGTGGTGTAATCAATGTCCAACCGTCTCCGCTATCATCAACTTCATGGGCGCCAGTAGACAAAAAAGGTTCTATTGTAATGACCATATTTTCTTTTAAAACACGGTTATCATCAGGGTCGTAATAGCCTGGTATAAATTTAGGTTCTTCATGAAGCCCACGCCCCACACCGTGACTCCCTAAGTTTTCGATAATTGTGTAACCAAGTTTATCCGCTTCATTTTCAATAGCTCTACCAATTGAATTTAATTTTTTACCTGCTACGGCACTTTGAATGGCAGCTCTTAAAGCTCGTTTGGTGGCATCACAAACAGCCTGTTTTTTTACATCGATAGGGGGGACAATAAATGAGCCACCTGTGTCTGCAAAAAAACCACCTAGCTCAGCAGATACATCAATATTTATTAAGTCACCCGGCTGTATAACCTGCGCTCCCGGAATACCATGAGCCACCTGCGGGTTGATACTAATACAAGTAGTACCAGGAAAATCATAGACCAAAATGGGCGCTGATCTAGCCCCAAACTTTGCCAGATAATCTGCACCAATTTTATCTAAGTCTAAAGTTGTCATACCTGGCTCTAATTTTGAGGCCATAAGTTGTAAGCAATCTGCTACAATCACACCTATTTTTTTTAGAGCATTAAAGTCGGCTTCTGTTTTAATAGACATATCTCACGATATCACTGACTTAACCTCTGGGCTATTATATATGGCCTTCATATTGCTATATGTAATCTTGTAAATGAACGTAAACTAAAATAATGAGGTCTTAAATGACAAAATTTGTTGCTATGTACATATTATTAACAGCGCCTTTTATGGCTGTCGCCTCTTACCAATGCGACATAAATGTTAGAAGCGCATATTCGTTAGACTCACTAGTAGCTACTAGCCCTAACTATAACTATCAAAAACTCGATATTCAGATAGACTCAACGGATAAGCTCAAAAACTGCGCTGACGCAGCTGTATACCTATTAAATGAAAGATGTGTTCAGTCTGCCTCTACTAGTGGTGGAGTGGCTGATGCTGTTATTACTTATAGTCATGGAAAAGCTCGTCAATATAAGGGTACTGCTTTAATTCGCGGTGCCTGCCAACAGAAGTCTATAATGACTGCCATTGGATATAAGGTCTTAGGATTTAAAGAACTTGAAAGATACGGATTAATAGAAAGAAACGACAATAGAAATTAATTTTGTAAGAGAGGTTATAATGAAATCATTAGTTTTATTTGTAAGTTTGACTGCATTGCCACTATTGGCAAACGCAAGCTTTCAATGCGATATAAGTGCTAGAAGCGCAATTACACACTCGCAATTGGGTAGTGAGTCTTCTCTAGAAAACGCTAGTGTAGCTCAACTAAACGCTGCTGAAAGCGTTGATGAGTGTGTTGAAAAAGCTATATCACTTTTAAAAGAAAAGTGTAAGCAGCACTACGGTGGTAATGCCGTGGGAGCTTTTGTAAACTATAGCAATACAAACTCTCTTGATTACACTACTGACGCAGTTATCGAAGGGTACTGTGCTCCAGCAACCCTGATGACTTATATGGGTTATGCAAAAAGTGGATTCAAAGAAAACTCAAGAATTGGTTTTTTAAGAAAAAAATAGTTTATAAAGGCACTACTTAGTAGTGCCTTTTTTCTTTAGTCTTCGCTAGACGCGTACGGAATAGCTACGTTGTTTGACTCTAAAGTTCTAACGATCTGACAATATTCAACCTCAGGATTATTTTCACAAAATTCTTTCTTTCTCATCGGCGTCGGTAAGTTATCAAATCTTGCCAATGCACGGTCAACTTCAGCGCTATAATCTTGCTCTACAGCAAATTCTTTACGTCTTAGCACATAGGCTTTTTTGTCATCATAAGATAGGTTTTTATCTATCGTCTCTTGCGCTAAAAACAACGTTCTGTCTTCTACAAATCCTATTGTGAAGGCGTAATCCAATGCTTTCTCATTATGGTTACTTGGCAAAAGAGCATTTACGATAAAACTAGCTGGCGCATAGTTTTCGCTAAAACCCATCGTTGCCGCTTGTGCAGAGATTTGCTCTCTAGCTAAGACCGCCTGCTCTGGGCTAACTACTGTAGCCTGAAAGTACTGCTTAAGCGCTGCAAATAATTCTGGTGGAAGTGCATTTGAAACAGCATTATGCCCGCTAGACATTCTTCCTTGCTTGTTATCGTCTTTAAAAATGTCCTCTATGCCTGCCATTGGGTCGGCTGATTTATATGCTTGAAGCAACATCATAGGACCATCAACCATACCCGGGCGCGCCGCAGGATTATTAGGATCTGTTAGTATGCTTCCTAGTAGTGGAAGCGGTGGAAAAATTTCTGCTTTTCTATCAGCTAAACATTTAGGGCGCTCTTTACCTTTAAAGCTTGCCGCATCTACTTTTGGATCACAATCACGTAGTGATAAAACTGACCATACCATTTCAGAGCAAAACATAGCATTATTAGAAATGCGGTTGCCATACCCCAAAGCGATTCGGCCTAAATTAAATGTTCCATCTAAATATTGTGATGGGTCTTTTCCTTTAATTTGTGGTTTTAGATAATCCTGATTGAATCCAATTTGACCTGGATATACTTGATTAGCAGCCTTAACAAACTTTGCCCTAGCACCTTTAATTAAAAGCTTCGCCCACGCATTCACATTTTCTCTTTGCTTTGCAGTCAAACGCGGTCTGATCACATGTAGCAACTCTGTTTCGCGGTAGTGGTTACTACTAAAGTAGCTTGGGCCACCATCTATCTCGTCCTGAACATAATCTTCATTTAAAGGTAGATCTAAATTTCTTGCGTAGCCCTCATCATCAATGAATGCGACGGCTGAGTGACTTACACCCAACTGAATATGCGGGTAAGGACCTGTTCCTGCCCACTCTTTTCTGTAACTTAAAACCACATCACCTGGTAAAAGTATCTTTGCCAATTGAAGGGCAACCTCTTTTCTTGGTTTTTCTTTACTCACTAAAACTGCTCGTAAACCCAGGTTGCTTTTAGGTTCAAAACGATCCGAATCGTAAACATAGTCATAAGAAAATCCTTCTACAGAGTCCATCGGAAGCTGTAATGCCTTAGGCATCGTAAAAAAATAAGGAACTGCAAGTGCAACGTGGACATAGTTGTTCACTACTGGGGAATCCTGGGTAGTATATATTTTTTGTGAAGACCACGCGTTTAAAGAAAATAGTAAAATAAGAATAAGATTGAGTTTCATGAATATCCCCTTTTCGATGAAAAGAGTTTTAATATGGCTCGGATTGTTAGCCTACTTATACTATGCTTACTAAAAAACTTACTCTCTACGCATAGATGCAAACTTACCTTTTTTACCTTATTAGGCGATATTATGTAAGCCTTTGCATGACAAAAGCCTCAGTATCTAGTTTACTGAACGCATGAAAAATAAACAGAAATTGGGTGTTTTCTTTATTTTAAAAATTATTGGCTTACTTATCATTTTTTGCACAGCCATATATACTATGTATTTTTTAAACACACAGGGCTTGCAAAAAACACCCATCGCCGAACTTTTCAATGTGCCTAACCAAGAAAATTGGAGCATTTGTTCGAAAGAACTTGTGTCATTTAGCATGGATACGCAGAATCCCAAGACCTCATGGAAAATACTTAAGGCTCAAAATGACTGGCGCCTTCTTTCTAATGGCAGCTCTGAAACCTTAAGTTCTAAGCAGCTCGGTAAGTGTATAGATCGTATCTGTCGCCTAAAAGTAGGAAAAATCGAAAAACAAGAGCTTGTCACTTTTAATGGAGCCTTAAGCTACCAATACGCCGACTCAACAAGCCTAATTATTAGGCTAAATGCCAAAGAAAAAATAATTTTATGGTCCGGCGGCCTCTATCAGGCCAGTGACCTTATAGATTTTTTATCAGAAGTACCTAGTCACCATTGTAACTAGTCCTTTTCTTGACTTTCTATTCAGCTACGAATAATTTCGATTTTACAGTTCAGAAGTAGCTCAGTGGTAGAGCAAGCGGCTGTTAACCGCTTGGTCGGGGGTTCGAATCCCTCCTTCTGAGCCATTCTCATCTTATTGATGTTTTTAATTAAAAGTTTAGTGTCACACCGATTGTTTCCGTTGCACTTAAACACTGTAAAAGATAATCCATTTTAACCATTACATTTTAGTATATAAGGATACACCAAATATGATTAAAATTGTTATGCCGCTCATTTTTTCTTTATTTTTATCGACTAGTCTTTTTGCAGAAGAAAAATCTCCTTGGTCTCATGAGTCTGAAGCTTCAGTAGTGAGTGTCGATGGAAACACTACATCTGACAGCTATAGTGCCAAACAAAAAACGTCGTATAAGTTTGATACCAATGTATTAAAAGTTACTGCCAGATACCTTCGTACAAAGTCTGACAGTACAGAGACTGCACGCCAATGGGAAGCAAGTCTACGCTACGAAAAAGAATTTAGTGATTTGTGGTCTGCATTTATTCAACACGGAGCTGAGAGCGATTCCTACGCAGGATATACACAAAGGGACAGCACTGATATCGGTGGTAAATATTTTTTCGTCAAAACAGATGATAAAAATTTCTTCTCTGAAGCTGGTCTAAGATATCAAAAAACATTGTCTTCTAGTGACGGTGAGACTACCAACTCGACAATGGGTCGGCTTTATCTAGAATATAACGAAAAGTTTAGCGAAACCGTGTCTGGCAAAATGTGGGTCGAGTACTTACCAAACTTTAGTGATTCATACGCGTATCTACTAAATGGAGAGCCTTCAGTAAGTGTTATGATGAATCAAATATTTTCATTAAAAGTTGCCTATTTAGTGAAGTACCACAATCTAATTTCTAGCTCGACTGAAAAACGAACTGACACCATGTTTACAACGGCACTAGTTGCGAAGTTTTAATTTTTAGCCTGAAGGCTAGCTTGTACAAAAGTTGACTCAAGAATTTGGCGCTAGCCCTTCTAACTATATAAGGCACTTAACAGCTGTTCCAATTGCGCATCACCTCATGCTCATCAGTCCAGCTAAATATATTCTGTTTGTCTGTAAAGTAAAATTGTTTATCACCCGATTTACTGTTGGAAAATCAACACTAACCATATCAGGTGAAAATGCAAATTAGACCGATCATAATAGATAGTAATTTTAAGCAAGAAGATCTTATAAATAACTGCTATGAGTTCTATATGAACGTGTGGCAAAGCACATGGGATGAGCTAAATGTGAATGGAGTTGGAATACACGACGACTTTCATCGCTTCAAAACAAAATTGGCATTTATGTTGGACGGAAAACCAGTAGCTTTTCATGGCTACAGTGAGTTTAATTTAAAACTTCTGTCAGATAGAAATCATACTTATTTTAAAAAATTGCAAGCACCAGTAGTTGATAAGCTACTAGAGAAGGGGCTATATAAAATCGCTACCACAGAATATATGTGTGTACATAAGGATTTTCGTAAAATCTCAAATCACTACCTTGGAGAAATACTTGGCGGTTTTTCGGCACAATATTTTCGTAATACTGACTACGATGCCATGATGACAGTTGCAAGAAACGATAGGAGCGTAAATAAAATGTGTAAAATGTATGGAGCTTATCCCGTCTACGAAAAATTACCTCTTAATAACGTTGACGTAGATATCATGGTTTTTGAGCCCAAAAATATCAAAGACAATTTAAACCCTGAAATACAAAGTTTTATTAACAATCTTTTTAATACATTAAATCCACAAATAGGAGTTGCGGCATGAATAACAATAATCAGACAAAAAACATTAAATCTTTAACCTATTCAGAGTTAGATAAGATATCGGATTTGGTTTTAAACTACCCTTGGGAAAACAAAGATGCCTATGTGGGTTTTATATCAAATATGTATTACTTTTTATCTCAAGCTTGTCGCTTGTTAACAGCAGCTGCCAGCCGTTGCGACTTAACTTATGATCAATTTCATCACCGTTTTGTTGAACACGCCCATGAAGAGAAAAATCATGAAAAGTTAGTAACTCACGATCTTAAAGCACTTGGTGCAGATCTAAATCCTGTATTACCTAGTATGCCTCCTATTTGGCAAACCCAGTTTTACTTAATTCAGAACGTAAGCCCTCTAAGTCTTTTAGGCTGTGTGGCCTACTTAGAGAACCTTAGCTTGGTTAAGGAAGTTGGCCCATTGGTCTACAAAAGGTGCTTAGAGGTATACGGGAAGAAGGCAACTTCATATTTAAGAGTGCACGTAGAGGAGGATGGTGACCACATCGATAAACTTTTTACCACACTAGAAAGTTTGCCTGAACACGAAATAAAAAATGTAAGGGAATCTTTATTAACCACATCAACGTTGTATAAGAATTTTTTTAGTGAACTAAGCGATGTATATGTGGGTAAAAAGACTGGTAAAGCAGCTTAGTTACTTATACCTATACCAACTACATTAGACTCGGAGTATAGTTCGGCTCGCTGCGAGCAGAAAAACCCCATAACCGCGCCGGTTTCTTTAGATAGAACCGGCGAGCACCATTTATGATGAATTTTAAAAACCTTACTGTTGCGAGCAAAGTGTTCCTGCATTAAATGCGGTGGCACTCCGGCTGGTTCAACACCTTTAGCTGCTCCCATACAAGCAATAGCTCTTTTTACAATCGCCTCTGTTATCTCTGGATCTCGTCTAAATAATTTATCGAATGGATTTGATAAAATTGTATAGATATCATAGCTACAAAACTTAAAGAACTCGCTATTTCGGTAAATTTGAACAAAGTCCTCTGAGTAAATCTCAACAATGTCACCTTCATCGATATACTTTTTTATGTCAAACGGAAGCTCTAAGCCGTATTGACTCAAAAACTCTTCTAACATTAGGTTGTTGTCTGCCGGATCAATTTCTTTTTCGATGATCGCACTAACTAAATAGTTGCGATATTTCATTAATGAGTTTTGTTGATCAACCATAGCTTTTTCTGACGGCACTGTACCACTTCCTAAATCTACCTTGAGTAGACTAGAAATATCTTGAGCCAATTCATAAAGCTCAAGACTTTTATCACTTTGTACAATGCTATCAATAGCCATTTACATTAACCCGCTTGCTTTTTTCCAAAGATCCTCTCTCAAGGTATCCATATATCTTCCAAATAAATCTTTTAGTTTTACATCATAAAGCTCTGACAAGGTTGTCAGTGCCGCTACTGATGGTAAACACTGGCCTCTTTCCCAGTTACTTACAAATTGTGCATTTGCATATCCTAGCTTAGTCGCAACATCCATTTGAGTAAGGCCTTTTTTAATCCTAAGACCTTTAACATAAACACAAAAATTAATCTTCTTCTGCTTCATACTTTTAGCCATCATCGATCCCTTGTTTCAGATTACATACCACTATAATTTTTTAACACAAAATGAGCGAAAATTAAACAAATTTTGTATAGTAGATTTTCTACACACCCAAGAGATCTTTAATTGCAGCTCGCATGCCCTCAACGGAAATACCCCCCGAAGCTATGGCCGGTTCTTCACCTTTTTTCAAAAAAACAGTTGTCGGCACACTCATAACCCCAAATAAATGTGGGATTTCAGGGCTTGCTTCGATATCCACCCTGTAGACCTTTACCCTGTTTTTATACTCTTCAGATATGTCCTGTAGAGTTGGTGAAAAATTATGACAAGGTCCACACCAAGTTGCAGAAAAGTTTAATATCACCGGCGTATTTTCACGGAGCACCCACTCTTGGTCCCCATCTTTTGTAAAGTCATAAATTTCTGTTTTAAATTTGTCTACCCCAATTACTTCAATCATTCTTCCTCCCTTAGATCGAATTAATTCGATATGGATGCCTTTTAAGAATATTTCACTATTATTTCTTTGAGTAAATACCGTTTTTACATATTTATGGTGTGGGGGATTAGAGGGAATTTTTCAAAAAAGGGATTTTTTGCCCTCGCTATTATTTATCTCACCATTTTCAAATTTGCCCTTTGTGGGTTTTAGTTTTTAAATAATACATATGTCATTACTACTTTTATCTTTATTGTTACAAAGCTACGCATCTAACAACGTAATTTTATTTATCGGTGACGGGATGGGGCCCGCTGTAGTTACAGCTAGCCGTATCCAATATGACGGCTTAGCTTGGGACAAGTTTCCAAATACTGCCATTGTGTCGACAAAGTCTTATAATAATCACGTAACAGATTCTGCGGCGGCTGCCACGGCTATGGCCACAGGAAGTAAAACTGATAATGGCGTATTAAGCTTAAGCCCAAAAGATAGCAAAGAACACAGATCCAGCTTAAAAACATTAGCCGATATTGCAAAGTCTAAAAACTATAGCGTCGGGCTAGTTACTACCACTGAGGTTACGCACGCAACCCCAGCAGCCTTTTATTCTCACCGAGAAGATCGAGAGGATGACTCTGGTATTGCCATCGATCTGTTTAACTCAAAGTTAGATTTAATGTTTGGTGGGTCTACAAAAAGTGTAGAGAAGGCACTATCGAAGAATCCAGCTAAGTTTAGTATTTTAAGAGATAAAAAAGATCTCCCAAGTTTGCCTGGAAAGCCTTACTTAGGTATTTTTGAAATGGGACATATCCCCTATTATGAGACAAGTGAATTTAACAAAGCGACTCAACCAAGATTATATGAAATGACTGCATCAGCCATCGATGTACTGTCAAAAAACAAAGCGGGATTTTTCTTAATGGTTGAAGGTGGACGAATCGACCATGCCCTACACAAAAATAATATCCCGCAAGCATTAATTGAAACCTCTGAGTTTTCACTAGCCGTAACAACAGCCATGGAAAAACTAAAGCAACTTAAAAAATTAGATAAAACACTTATCATCATCACTGCGGACCATGATACTGCGGGTTTAAATATTAACGGCTATCTGAATATCAAAAAGCCTCTTATCACCGATCGTAAGATTGCTACCTCTGAAAAGGATAGTATTCCGGTTTTAACAAGCACTGCACCTGTGCATGCTCATTCGGCAGCGCATACGGCTGTGGATGTTTCTTTGTATGCCAGAGGGCCTTGCGGGCAATCTTTTTCGGGTTTGATCGAAAATACCGATATTTTTAATAAAATACAAAGCTGTCTAAATAAATAAGGCCCTCACAAGGGCCTTATTTTTAGTTTGATAATCCGTCTCTACGAAGAAGCGCTTTGGGATCAGGCTCCCTTCCACGAAACCGTTTATAAAGTTCCATAGGATCTTCGCTTCCCCCGCGTGATAAGATGTTCTCTCTAAATCTACCAGACACTTCTGGATTAAAAAGCCCCTCTTCTTTAAAAGCTTCAAATGCATCTGCATCTAAAACTTCAGCCCACTTATAAGAGTAATACCCCGCTGAATAACCTCCCGCAAAGATATGAGCGAACCCACAAGATGCAGAAGCCCCTGGTATTGCTGGTAGTAATCTTGTTGCCTCAGTCACACGTTTTTCATAGGCAATGACATCTTCTTTAAGACCATCTTCAGATGAGTGCCAATACATATCAAGAAGAGCAAAGTTTAATTGTCTTAAGCAAAAATACCCTGACTGAAACTTTGAACTTCGTTTTAGTTTCTCAACTAGTTCAGATGGAATTTTTTCTTTTGTCGTATAGTGTGATGCAAATAAGTCTAAGACTTCTTTTTCATACAAAAAGTTTTCCATAAATTGTGAAGGTAATTCAACAAAATCCCAATACACGTTGGTTCCCGCTATACTTGGGTACTGACAGTTTGATAATAGTCCGTGAAGTGAGTGGCCAAACTCATGAAAAAGCGTTTGCACTTCATCAAATGTGAGAAGCGATGGCTTTGTGGCTGTCGGTTTTGTAAAATTACAAACTATACTAATCTGAGGAATTTTTTTATTACCTTTTACAAAGTGCTGTACCCTGTAGTCCGTCATCCAAGCACCAGACTTTTTAGTTTCACGAGGAAAAAAGTCAGCATAAAAGATGCCTATAAGATCTTTTGTGTTTTTGTCGTGTACTTCAAAAACTTGTACGTCCTTGTGATAAGGAACAATCTTTTTATTCTCTGTAAAGGTGATGTTGTAAAGCTTTGATGCCACCATAAACACACCCTCGATGGCCTTATCGAGAGGAAAGTACGGTCGCAAATCTTCTTCATTAAAGCCATACTTGTCTTCTTTTAATTTTTCTGAGTAATAGCCAAAGTCCCATGACTGTAACGAGTCTAATCCATCTAGTTTTTTAGCGAAATCTTGCACCTCTTGTACATCTTTATCCGCTGCTGACCTTGATGCTTTTAGCAAATCCTCTAAGAACGCAATGACCCTGTCTGGGTTTTTAGCCATTCTTTCTTCTAGGATATAATCCGCGTGACTTCTATAACCGAGTAACTTTGCTCTTTTGTGTCTAAGCTCAACTGTCTTTTTTATAATTTCTCGATTATCAAACTCGCCACTTGTACACTTCGTACTATTTGCAATAGCAATTTTTTTTCTTAACTCGCGATTTGAAGAAAATGTTAAAAACGGTATTAAGCTTGGTGCTTGCAAAGTAACTAAATGCCCATCTAATGACTTTTCTTTAGCGGCAGCAAGGCTTGCCTCTAAGAAACTTTCAGGGAGCCCGGCAAGGTCTTCTTTACTCTTTAAAATCATTTGAAACTGATTTGTAGCCTTTAACACATTTTCAGAAAACTTTGAGCTAAGAGGTGCCAATTCTTCGTCAATTTTACGCAGCTCTTGCTTTTTATCGTCTGATAACAAAGCACCATTTCTGGCAAAAGACTTGTATGTTTTATTTAAAAGTTGAGCTTGTTCTGTAGATAGTTTTAACTTTGCACGAGTATCATAAACTTCCTTAACTTTTTTAAATAAATCAGCGTCTAAACTGATATCATTTGAAAAGTTACTACTCATTCTAGACACTTCTGTTGCCAAAGCCTGGTGTTTTTCTGATGCCTCCGCACTGAATAAATTATAATAAACTGTCAGTACGTGATCTAACTTTTCAGAGGAAAACTCTAAACCTTCAATTATATTTTCAAATGTAGCTGCTTGTTTTTTTATTGCATCAATATTTTTTTTAGCTTCATCGATTGCTATTTTTATAGCCGGTACAAAATCTTCTACATTAATTTTATCAAATAAGATGGTATCAAAGGCCCCTCTTTCTGATGACAGTAATACGCTATTCATAGGTCCTCCTAGAATAGTAGTATAACAAAGATTTTTTGCTTAAAAAAGAAAAACCCCATCAACTAGATGGGGTCTTTTTATGCTTGATACTACTTTAATTTTTTATTCAAAATTTAAGCTAGATATCACATCTGATTCTTCAGACTTTGGAATAGAGTTCCCTACTAAGCCTACTTTTGTAACATGCTCTCCCATACAGTCGTCGTTATCGCATCTCATAGATTCCATGCAAACACCGTTAGAAACATAGTCTGTTTCGCCGCGAACTAGTATGCCTTCGATTTCACCAGTTTCTTGGTTAAAAACCGCTGACCCTGAGTTACCACCGTATGTATCTAGGTTAGCTACAAAATAAGGTCTGTGGTCGATTTCACGAACACTTGCACCACCAGCAACTTTAGTTGGTAAGCCTGATGGGTGACCAATCACATATAGTTTTGTTCCTTTTGATACGTTACCACTGCGTCTAATTTTTAGAGGCGTACGGTTTGCTACCGGACGATCAAGTCGTAGTAATGCGTAGTCAGCACCAAATCCTTGCTCAAGTTTAAAGTCTACAACTTCTTTACATAGGTAAAGGTTATCTTCTTTTACTTGTGATGGATTTTCGCTTGCAGAGTTAACCGCATAATCAAAGATCATCGCCGTAGTATCACAGTTACGTGCGCAGTGACCTGCTGTTAAAACTAAGTCCGGTCCAACAAGTGAACCCGAACAGAATGCCAATGTATTTTGTTCTTTAAATCTTTCTGTAGGACAAAGATTCATGCGATCCGCAAGTGGCGTAACAGCTAAGTTAAATACACCCTCTCCTGCCGAACGAATTTTACTCATTTGTACTAGAGCAACTGTTGATCTAGCGTTGTCCATGACTTTTTGATCTTCAACTTGATAAAGATCTAAACGATCGTCGTCGCCATAAATTACTCTTTCCCCATTTAACGCTGACGTCGTTACACCTGCATCTTGACAGGCAACCAATAAACCTAAAGTCCCCACTAATAAAATATTCTTTAACATTATCCCCCCTGCTTCCGTGCTCCACTGCTGGGCAGTGTGCTCTTCTGCTCTGCTGCGCTTTCTTGCGCAATCGCTGTGTAATATATGGAACGATTATATTTTTTACAAATTAAATGATATTATTTACACTATAACTTGGCGTTATACCTCGGGGCAGCGAGACTAATTTGATTATTTGTTAGGCTAAAATCTGCTTCTGCTTGCGTTATTTAGTGGAAATCATTAGGTTGTGTCTTCCTTCGGATGGAGGGGTGGCAGAGTGGTTGAATGC
>JAGRAL010000223.1 GCA_020434605.1 Bdellovibrionales bacterium | reverse complement strand
TAATCATAAAAATCAATGTGTTTGGTTCACCAAGGTTAGGACCTACACGCCAAAAAATTTCCCCGTGAACGTCTAATTGTTTATAAGAAACTTCTGCCTCTGGTTTATTAGTTGGGCTAGTGGATGGTTTGCTATCATTTGATAAAAAAGACTCTCCACAACCTTGTAAACTAAAACTCAATAGTATTATTGCAATAATCCAAGTTAACTTCATAACTTACCTTTCGATATAACAACCCAAAGTTTTTGCGACCTTATAAGGAAGCGGCTGATGTTTTTCTAATGCAGTTAGTACCTCTTTTAAGTAATGCTTACTGGCTCTTTCCGGATCTTTAGCATTTGTAGCTCCACCTTGAAACAGCACCTCTCCCCTATTATCTATAACAAACACATGCGGCGTCTTAACCGCCTTCAAAACATTGGCAATTTGCAAATCTTCATCTTCGATAATGGGAAATTTAATATTAGAAGCATCAAAATATGCCTGTGCTTTTTTTATATCAACCGACTTATTAGAGTGAAAGCCGATAAATGACCAACCAGGATATTGTTCTTTTAACGAGTTTAAATACTTAAAATGAGCACCGGAGCATGGACAATCAGTATTGAAAAAATAAACCACTGTATATGTATCATTAACCAGTTGATATTCTATCTGATGTTTAGAGGCAAAGTCGTAGCCCTTATAGATCTGCTTTGGTACAGTAGCAAAAGCCATAATAGTAAGTAGTATCCACATGGCGTGGAATATCTCAGAGATATAATATTAGAGCAAGCCTAAAAGGGGCACTTCAAAAGCCAATTTCGTTTAAAAGTTTTACACAGCCGCTTTAAATACAAATAGATTCTAGGTGAACTGGCACAGCGTTCGCTATACTTGGAACGCATGAAAACAAGTTTATATTTTCTATTCTCATTATTTACAGTAATACCAGCTTTGGCCAGTTGGATGCCGCCGGAGTCTGTAACACATATTAATGAGACTTTAAAAAATTACTGCGTAGATACTTCAGAGAATGGTTTAGTCACTATTGGAACAACTGGCTATATGTGTACTGAAGCTAAAATCAGTCAGCTGAAGATTACCAATAAGGGACGAGTTAAAGACGTGGTAGCCATATTAAATATGGAGATAAAAGCCATTTTTGCCGATCATGAAAGCTATACTGGAAATCAGGTAATAAGAGTGGATACTTCTTTAAAGGCCAAGTGCCGCTTAAATACAACGACTACTATAGACTCATTTATGTCGAATAAAACTCCTTCGAAAATTAGTAAGGGATTCCAACAAACTATCAACGAATGTGTGGTTAAATCGATTTGTGTCAATAAGGGGATTTGCGCCTCTGAGGATTAATATAAGATCAATCCTCTAAGACAAAAATTGTCACCTTCATTAAGAGATAAGCACCTATTCTTTCCCATCTTGAATATACCTTCTCCAAACCTGGCATATATTGTGAACTATATATACCTGAGAGCATAAATGGAGAAATTTATGAAAAAGGTACACTTATTTATATCAACAATTTTAGTAGCAAGCTTTTTAGTAGCTTGTTCGGACGATAAATCTGCTGACCCAGTAGTTATCACTCCCACAGCTACACCAGCACCAATTACCCCTACTGGTGATGGGTTTATCACTTGGCAATCACAAGACTGGAGCAACAGCATTGCTGATTCTGAGCGATTTGCCGAAATGATGACTTTTGGACAAGCTGGTAATACTTGGTGTGGTACAGATGGTTATTACCCATCTTCAGGACATCGTTATTTTTATGGCAATCAAGACTGTGGATACTACACACGAAAGTCTTTTATAATAGTGAGATATAACCCATCGACAAAGAAAGTACGCTTATATGTTTATGGGCAAGGTAACAATGGTTTATATGTTGGATACTTCCGTGAAACTACAGCTTCAAACGAACACTTGAATTTGTTTGCTGATTTTGGTCCTCTAACTAACAACGGGAATACACCAGATCATATTTCAAGTTATAAAGTCTATATTGTTACACCAACTACTAACTTAAACGACACTGAAATGCCTATAGAGGTTCGTTTTGGCCCAGCACCTGAAGGTGATGTAGCTGCCGTAGATAACTTAATTCGAGTTAAGTAAACAAAAAGGGAAGCTTGTCTTCCCTTTTTTTATTCTGTATTAAAATCCCATGAAAACTGCCTTAGTAAAATGCCCACATTGTAAGACCATGCATACATATGATCTGGAATCTTCCTTTAGACCATTCTGCTCTGAAAGATGTAAACTACTAGATTTGGGAGCCTGGGCCGAAATGTCGTATAGAATTCCTACTAACGAAGCACCTAGTGACGAAGATTTAATGGAAGCTCTAAAAGAAGACAAAGAATAGGCAGTAATTAAGTGGCAAGAAAAATATATTTTCTGCTTAAAAAATATATTTTTTAGACACAGACAAACCTAAAATTATCTTAAATTTTCAGAAACTATTGACCCACAATTCTACCTATTGTTCAATCCCTTCTTGTTTAGGAAACCGCTGTAGGAGTTTTAGAATGAATAAAGGTCAACTAGTTGAAAAAATCGCTGAAAAAGCAAAGACAACAAAAGTAGATGCAGAAAAGATTTTAGATGCGACTTTAGAGTTGATTAGAAGTTCAGTAAAAAAAGGCGATGAAGTAAAGCTAGTGGGTTTTGGTACATTTTCAAAAGCAAAAAGAAAAGCTCGTAAAGGGATGAACACAAAAACTGGCGAAGAGATTAAAATTCCAACTATGTGGGTTCCTAAGTTTAAGCCTGGAACTGACTTTCGTAATATCTTAAAAAAATAATATGTTAACTATTGGCGTTTATACGAGTGGCGGTGATGCTCCTGGAATGAACGCAACTGTTCGTGCCGTTGTTAGAATGGCTCACTCACATAATGCTAATGTTATAGGCATTCGCAGTGGCTATACCGGTATGATCGAAAATGATTTTGTACCCTTAGATCTAAGATCTGTTGCAAATGTCATACAGCGCGGGGGAACGTTTTTAAAAACGGGTAGATGTCCTGAGTTTTTACAGCCAGAAAATCGCAAAATTGCCTTTGATAACTTAGTAAAGGCTGGAATCAATGCACTTGTCTGTATTGGTGGTGACGGCAGTTTTAGAGGCGCTCACGCACTAAACCAAGAGTATAAAATTCCTGTCATTGGAGTCCCAGGCACGATTGATAATGATATCTACGGTACTGACTTTACAATTGGCTTTGATACGGCCGTAAATACGGCCCTAGAAGCTATCGATAGAATTAGAGACACTGCCACTAGCCACAACCGAATCTTTATTGTTGAGGTTATGGGACGTGATTCTGGCTATCTTGCACTTGATGTGGGAATTGCTGGCGGAGCTCAAGAGATTTTTATTCCTGAAGAGATCAATGATATCAATAACTGCATTCAACGTCTTAAAGACAGTATCAAAAATGGTAAGCAGTATAGTATTTTTGTGGCTGCCGAGGGCCAAAAACCCGGAAGAGCCTACGATCTATGTGATGCTATTAAAAAGAAAACTGGGCTTGATGCTAAAGTTTGTATCTTAGGGCATATTCAACGTGGTGGTAGCCCCACAGCAAGAGACAGAGTCATCGCCAGTGCACTAGGAGCGGGGGCAGTAGATGCTCTTTTACGTGGTGAAAGTGATAAGATGGCTGGAATCAGAGATGGAAAACTTGTACTTGTTCCATTAGCAGACGCAATTTCAAAAAGACCACCAGTAAGAAAAGATAAAATCTTATTAGCTAGAATTTTATCTAGCTAATTTTTTTCATCTAATTACACTGGCAATCACTTCTCCAATCAATTGCCTCAGCACTGTTAGCAGCATCTCTACAAGTCCAAGCTTCATAAACTCCCACCCCACTACACGAAGTCCCTTCTACCGCAGGAGGATTCTCAGACGGATCATAACAAGCACCAGCAGTAAGTGGGAATGAACTATAGATGTACCACGGTCCAAAAGTACATACCGGTGCCGCGTTTAATGGTAATACACAAGCCCCAGAGCTACCTGCAGGACTACCCAGATCAGCCATACACTTCAAAGTTGATACATCTGACGGCGACCAACCATTACATTTTGCTGTAGTTGTAGATCCAGCTGGACTGCAGGCGCCCGATCTTGCACACGTTATAGGTGGTGATACGCTTTGCCCGCCACTATCATATACCCAACAGTAATTAGGAGCGGGTGTACAGCTTGCAATATAGCTTACGTTTCTATTAATAGCAGTACCATCAGCATCTGGAGCGCAACAACCAGGTTCGTTACCAGAGCTGCCCTGACATGCTCTTGTTTGTGGATGGTTTGCAGTAACTGGAGTTTCACCCGATGCGCAAATAGCATCGGCCGGTGGATTTGTGGCCCAAGAGGTCCAATTATACGGTGTATTTGCACAAGCTACAGGTTGACAACAAACTTCATTGCTTGGGTCTGGATCAATATCAGATCCGCAAGTTCCGCCAGATCCACAAGTGCAAGTGGTTTCGCCGGCTGGACAAGTTGGAGCAGGCGTTGCTGATGGAGTTGGAGTCGGTGTAGGTGTAGCTGGTTCTTTACAACAAACTCCCGAACCAATATCAATACAACCCGCCTGGCTACAAGAAGTACAATTTAAAGTATGCGTTGGATGAGTCGCGCAATTTGGACAAGATGTCACATTACAAACTGCTGGGTTTCCACCACTTCCTGTTAGGTAAGAATTTGTTCCGTTCCATCTACAAGTTAGCGTCCCACTTCCGCAAGGTTGTCCGCACGGAGGGTTTGGATTTAAAACTGTTGGTGTAGATTCTCCCACTTCTAGAGTTCCACCCCATGGAAGGTTACATGCTGGAAATTTACAAGACGTATTTTTTCCACTTACAAATGTGCAAGACGGAGGAGGTCTTGTGCCACAATAGCCACCTGAAATTTCTGTTACACAACTAACAAGTGGCGCGCAACTACTAGCCGCTGGTTTAGTTACAAATGTAGGGCAATATCTTGTGTTATTAGAAATTTCTGGAAAAGCTGGCGTCACAGGATCACAAAGATTACTTCCTGCTGCCGTATTATTATAAACTGCTGAAATATTTTGTGTTCTATTACAACCATCT
>JAGRAL010000222.1 GCA_020434605.1 Bdellovibrionales bacterium | reverse complement strand
TAGAGTATTCATCCTTGCAGATTTCTCTTTAGGTAGAAAACCTAAAAAATGAAATGACTTTAGCTCTTTTGAACTCAAGCTTACAAGAGTCATGATACTTGAAGCTCCGGGAGCGCTATAAACTTGAATTTTATTTTTGCGGCAAAGCTGTACAAGCTTGAACCCTGGATCGCAAAAAGACGGAGTTCCAGCATCAGAGATCAAAGCTACGTTTTTTATTTTACATAAATCTAGTAATTCGTTCAATTCATCCTGATCGGTGTGTTCATTTAAAGTTCTGAGATTTGCAAACTGCTCTTTAAGTTCGTATTGACCTAAGATTTGTCTGGCGATCTTTGCTTCTTCGCCAATGATTAAGTCAGAGCTTTTTAATATCTTAAGCGCCCGAAGACTAATGTCTTCGGGGTTACCGATAGGAGTAGCAACTATAAATAACGACATTTTATAATTTGTAGATTCGTGTCGCCAAGAAAGAAGCTAGGGTGTTTTTAAATAAATCGCCTGCTATAAAAGGAACAAGTCCCATCATAAGAAGTGAGTCAGCGGGTACAAAAAAAGCTAAAACGCTAAGTCCACAAGCAAATACAGCTAAACTACCCAGTACGCAGCTTAAAAATGCCTTAGGCCATGTCTTAGTATAACCATTGTCACTTAGAGTGCCGATAATAAAAGTCGATACCCACATACCGATTAAGTAACCCATGGTTGGTCCTAGCTCTAGACCAGATTGAAATTTAGCAAAAATGGGAGCTCCAAAAGCTCCTGCAACTAGGTATGTGCTAATAGTAGCGATACCTAATTTTCTGCCGTATATTAAGGCAATTAGTGCAACTCCAAAAGTTTGACCAGTGATAGGAACTGGAGAAATGGGTAAATACAACTTTACTTGAGCTAAGAGACTCAAAAAGCAAACACCCATAGTTACAAAAGTAGCTGCTATGGGAAACGATAAGTCTTTAAATTTAGTAGATAAATAGGTTTGTTTTGGAATCATAAATTCTCCTGTGAAATTAAGTACTAACAAAATAAGTTATAAAAATCACCTTGATTTTTTACACACATAGAATCATAATCACAAGGATGAAACGAGTCAGTTTAAATTCTATATTTCTTGTGTTTACGGTCATATCTTAATGTCCATTTCAATACGTTTGCCGGATAACTCTATAAAAACCTTTGATCATAACCCTAGTGTACTAGAGGTGGCAGAGAGTATTGGCTCTAGGCTTGCCCAAGACTGTATCGCTGGAAAATTAAACGGAGAGCTTATCGATCTTCGTACCAAATTAAGCGATAATGAT
Source organism: Bdellovibrionales bacterium (assembly GCA_020434605.1). GTDB lineage: Bacteria > Bdellovibrionota > Bdellovibrionia > Bdellovibrionales > UBA840 > JAGRAL01. The sequence continues at coordinate 442 of JAGRAL010000222.1, read as the reverse complement.
CAGATCTACATTATTACTACTAAGAGCGATGAAGCTAACGAGATTATCAGACACTCTGCTGCTCACGTAATGGCTCAAGCGGTTCAAGAAATTTGGCCTAAGATTCAAGTAACTATAGGTCCTGTGATAGATAATGGTTTTTACTACGATTTTTATTCTCCTCATCATAACTTTACCCCGGAAGATCTAGAGCAAATTGAAAAACGAATGAATGAAATTGTATCTAGAAAGCTTGCCATTACTAAAGAAGATTGGCCATCTGATAAAGCAATCGAATACTTTAAAAAAATTGGTGAAGATTTCAAAGCTGAAATTATTAAAGATTTAGGTTCTCCTAGTGTGAGTGTGTATAAGCAAGGGGAGTGGCTAGATTTATGCCGTGGCCCTCACGTGCAAAACACTTCACAAATCAAAGCCCTTAAAGTTTTATCGTTAGCGGGAG
>JAGRAL010000221.1 GCA_020434605.1 Bdellovibrionales bacterium | reverse complement strand
TAAAAGCCTTTAAAGATCTATGTAAAATGGGCCTAGTGTACTTTGTCTTAATCACAGCAACTTGTGGTTATTTTTTATCCCTAGAAGTAGAGACCACTTTTTCATGGCTTCACCTATTTTCTACAATACTTGGCATTAGCCTAATCACCATGGGGAGTTTTGCATTAAACCAATGGCAAGAAGTAGAAATAGATCGCAAAATGCACAGAACGCAGGGGCGTCCTATTCCCTCAGGTGCTATTAGTAAAAAAAATGCGTTTATAATCTCAGCTCTTTTGCTCTTGGTTGGTACTCCGCTTTTATGGTGGGCCTCTCCACTTTCGACAGCACTGTGTTGGGCGACAGTAATTTTATATAATGGTCTCTACACAATGTTATGGAAACCAAAATGGACTTTTGGAGCTGTGCCTGGAGCGATTCCAGGGGCAATGCCAGTGGTAATTGGTTATGCTGCCAATACAAGTGATGTCCTACATAAAGAAAGCCTGTATTTATTTTTAATTATGTTCTTATGGCAAATGCCACACTTTTGGTCTTTAGCGATTCGCTATCAAGAGGACTACAAAAAAGGAAACATCCCAGTTCTACCTTCGGTACTTGGGGACTATACAACCATTTTTCATATGGGTTTGTACTTGTGTTTATACGTGGCTTTAGCATTGGCAGCTCCGCTATTTGTACCGGTTAGATATACGTACGTAATTTTAGTATTACCATTTTCGCTCATGGTACTTTGGCAATTTTTAAAGTTTGCTAGGACGCAAGGTAAGACAAATTGGCTGGCGTTTTTTCTGTGGATCAACTTTAGTATGTTGGCTTATTTGATCGCACCAGTTTTAGATAAATGGTACTTTATCCTATTTAGAGATGGGTCTTTGTTATAAAGACTTCTTCTTGCACCAAGATATAATGTGCTTTTTAAACAAATCATTTTTCATCGGCATTAAATTGTTTTCTACATATATCAAGTACAAATGGTTCTTTAACTCATTCTTGGATACGATCTCAAGGCGACCTCCCTTTATAGCTCTCTCAACACTAAAATACGGCATTACGGCATAATAGTTACCACTCTCTAAAGCCTCAATCATTGCTTTATGTGAATTTACAGAGAAAGCCTTTCGGATTTTGCTGTATGATAGCTTGTTATAAAACTTTTGAAGGTAACTTACCAAAAGAACATCGTGATACAAATATGTGATGAACTCGCACTTATAAATATCCTCAATAGGCTTTGAGTTTCCTTTTCTGGTAACAAGAACTTCTTTTTCTTCAATGAGTTCGTAGGTGCGAATATTTTCAAGTTCAACGGCTTGGCCGATAACACCAAAATCGAGCTGTCCTGTTTTCACTTTTTCAATAATGTCTTCTGGGCTAATAAAATGAGTGTCGAAATTGATATTTGGATAAACTTTGTGAAAATCGATCAGCATATCAATAAATGTATTTTGCCCTACCTCAGTTAAGCAGCCAAAAGATATAGTGCCACTTAAGTGGGTTACATTTTCTTGTGTGGTATCCAGTATAGTTTTGATTTCTTTAATAAGAGGTCTAAGTCTAGATTTTAACTGAAGTCCTGCATCTGTTAAGTGAACCTTATGCTTATCTCTTACGAATAGCTTCTGATTTAACTGTTCTTCTAATAGCTTTATCTGTCTAGATATGCTGGGCTGAGAGACAGAGAACTGCTTAGCTGTTTCTGTAAAGCTCATGGTCTCAGATAATGATACAAAGCATTCTAGGTAATTTAGGTTCATACTCAAGAAGCTCTATATCATAATATTATTGTATAGCCAGCGCTTCATAGAAAAAGAAAATGAATGAAAAAAACACTATTGTTCGATAGAGTAATTAATATACGTAGAGGATAAAATGGAAGAGATTAATAATCCATATGACTTACAATTATTTGTTTGCACAAATAAAAAAGAAAAAGGCGCATGCTGTGCAGATAAGGGCGCGGTTGAGCTTAGAAATGATTTAAAAAGTATCTGCAGAGAAAAGTTTGGAAAACGCGTGCGTGTGAATGCTGCGGGTTGTATGGGCGGCTGCGAAAAAGGTATAATGGCAGCGATTTATCCACAGAATAAATGGTTTGAGTTGGTGGATATACAAGACAAAGAGAAATTGTTAGATACAGTTCATAGTATTTTGGAGGAAAAATAAATGTTAGTCTTTTTACTTCTTACAGCTTTATTTGCGCAAGACAAAGTTCTACTTGAACAAGGAGAAGTAAAGAACAGTCCATTGATAATATCAGAAGAGTTAGATCTAACACCAACCTATGTAAGTGTTCAGGTGGCAAATACAAATGATATACCAGATTATTTTTTATCAAGCCACGTAGGAAAATCTTTTACAGAAGTTCTTAAGGACCGGGAGAAAATGGTATGCAGTGGAACTTCCGGGTTTTTGTCTTGTTATTCCTGCCAACAAGAAAATGACAAGTTTTTATTTACTTTCGAGTTTGGTAAAAAGCTGCAGTCTACCGATTGTGAATTGATTAGATACTCGGTTAAAATTAAATCCGAAAGCAATCAAGAAAGAACCGCTATCGACTTTTTAAAAAAAATGGGATTAGGGGTGGATGAGAAAAACTTTGCTACTCCAATGGTTTTTGAGAAGCCACCACTGCAAATTAATTTAAAGTTGCAAGAAAAAAATATTTTGATCGATATTCTAGAGCCTGAGATGCAAGCTCTAAGAGCAAGCTTTGATAGCAAATTTAACTTTCTAACAGAAGAGGTAAGAGCGCTTTGGCCACAGTATGTTTTTTTGACAGAGCAATATCTGGGTGAGGTGGGCGTTACTAAAAAAGATATTTTAAACACAAAAAAGTCTCATGCTGTTGGTGTGGGTGGCGAGTTTGTATCTAATGTAAAGTCACTACAAGAAGAAGTAAAAAAAATTAAATCCAAAGAAGAAAGAGCTTGTCGTGTGTATGAAGACAGAGATCTACTAACTTATCCTATTAACGAAGAAATTAGTAAGCAACTCCAACCTAAAATCACGGATTCGTGGACAGATTTATTTGGTGAAGACTTAAAGGATACGGTTTGTGGAAACTACTATTTTTTAGAAAGAGTAAAATCAGACTTTTCAGGCTCAAACTCGTGTGAAAACTTTAAAGTAGCTACTACTAAAAAAATGCTGGAAGTATTTTTAACTAAAAATATTAGTGTGTTAGAAAAGCAAATGGCTACGATATTTTTAACAAGCCTAGAGATCAAACAAGCTTATAAAAAAGATTTACCAGAGGATAAAATGAAGGATGAAATCTTTAAATACCTCGATAAATTGGCAGGATTTGGTGATGGGTATGTATCCTATGTAAGCTTTAAAAAAACGCACTGGCAGTCATTTAAACCAGAGCAGGAGATGTTTCGCTGCGCTCTGTAAACTGAATTAACTACAGGGTTCTCAGTGGCAGTATTTTTAATTTTTACGCTTTTCGCTCTATTCGTGTCCTTTCCGTATTCTAACGTGACAAATACAGGCAATCCATACACTATTTTTTTAAATCTGGAGGGGAAATGTCGGTATTTAAAAGATTCTGCGTGTGCTTGGCCTTATTATCACTGGTGTCATGTAAAAAAGAAGTAAATGAAAATGAGGTATGGATTTACGGCTCGATTTATAAAGATACAATTGCAGACATTGAACCACAATTAAAAGAAAAGTTCCCGGATTTAGATTTTCACTTTTACCAAGCTGGCTCGGAAGAAATCGCAACAAAAGTAAATGCCGAGATTTTAGCGGGTGGCACAAAAGCTGACATTTTAATTTTTTCAGATAGATTTTGGTACGAAGAAGCTATCGAGCAAGGTCTTTTGCATAAATATGTACCTAAAAATGTAGATAAAGTTCCAGAATTCTTAAAGAACACAGATGGCTATTACTCAGCAGTAAGTATTCCCTTGATGGTGATGATCTACAATTCTGATGCGATTAGTGATAAGGATGCTCCCAAAACTTTTAAAGAAATGGCCGATCCTAAATGGAAAGGAAAGTTTGCGACAGGTAGCCCACTGGCTTCTGGTACTAACTTTACAACTGTTGCATTTCTACAAAAAGAATATGGTTGGGACTATTTTAAAGCATTAAGAAAAAACGATAC
>JAGRAL010000220.1 GCA_020434605.1 Bdellovibrionales bacterium | reverse complement strand
TAATAGGTGGAAGCGATTTAAATATTAGCTGCATTGAGCTAATTTTCTGATATCATTTTATCATATGCATAGGTCGTGTCCTCATTTTATAAATCTACTACGAAATCGCATTAAAAACCGTTTCGGCGTTGTTCGTCGTCGAAATAGCACCACTATTTCTTCTCCTCTCGCCTTGAATCAATTTTTAATTCGACCTCTCGTAACGATCTCTCAAATGAGGATACGACCTAAACACCTACTTCTAGGTCTAGTTTTAACTTCTTGTTCTTCACAGCTTTTAAAGTTTGAAGATAAAGATTTTGAAAATCAAAGTGAATATCACAAAGAGGTAAAAGTAATCCAATTAGTGCCTGAGGCCACACCAACGCCTGCACCAGTTGTAACTAGCGATCTGTCGAAGCCTGAGAAAAAAGTGGTAAAAGCTACCCCAAAGAAAGTCGTTAAAAAAATACCGCCAGCGATTCGCTCCAATAAAACTGTTAATTTTAAAGAAGCACCATCTTTAAAACCAGGACAATCATTTAGCATCCTTATGACCTATTTAGGAATGACAGCGGGGGAACTCATATTTTCTGTTAAAAACCCAGTGATACTTAACGACAGAAAATCATATCACTTTCAGGTAGAAGCTAGAACATTAAAGATCTTCGAAATGATTTATAAAGTTAATAACGTCGTTAACACTTACGCTGACTATGAAACATTAGTGCCTTATTCTTATGAGCTAGATGTACAAGAGACTAAAAAAGTACGTCAAGCACGTGCCGTATTTGATCATAAAAAAGAAGAGGTAAGATACTGGGAAAAGCTGTACAGCAAAAAAGATGGTCTTAAAAAGATCGATGAAGTTTGGCCTCTTCATAAAAATGCGCAAAATGCATTTTCGGCACAGTTTTTTATGAGAACTCTGGATTTTTCGGATAAAAAACCAAAAGAAATATGGATCACTCATAATAAGGAAAACCTTAAGGTTGTTTTAAATGTGATGGGTGAAGAAAAAGTAAAAAATAAGCTGGGCGAATTTGACTGCGTGATTGTAAAACCAACTCCGTATCTAAAAGGTAAAGAAAAATCCATGGGTGAAGTTTTATATTGGATCACTAAAGATGAAAGAAAAATTATCGTCAAGATTGAGGCTAAAATAAAAATAGGCTCCCTGAAGGGCGAAATCCAATCCCTTAATTTCTAATTTGTAAATCGAGGCAAGCTCACCTTTGGCTAGTTTTATCATTGATATCTTAGGAATCTTTTCTTTTCTATAGTCTAGATTTAAACTAAAGATATGAGTGAAAATCGCTACCAGACAGGATGTCGGCACTTTTCAGGATATAAGCCTTGTAATAAGAGCAAGACCTGTGATGACTTGTGTACGTTTAAAGATATTCCAGCCACTCGAGTACTTCTAGTACATTTAGGGGCTATAGGAGCAGTGGTTAGATCCACAGCACTCTTAACAGCAATAAAAGAAAAATATAGATCTTCCCATATTACATGGATTACTCAAAAGCCATGTAACCAACTTTTAGCAAATCATCCGCTTGTCGATTTGGTGCTAACAACTAGTAGTGAAGATATGATGCAAGCGTCTAACTTTGAGTATGATCTTGCGATTTGCGTAGATAAATCCTTAGTTGCAACCGGTATAGTGAAGCAGATGAATTGCAAAAAAGTGGTAGGTTTTACAGCTGATCCTAGGGGAGGGATTGTTCCTGCCAACTTTAAAGCTAAAGATTTGTGGGAGCTTGGATTGGATAATCATAAAAAATTTATGGTAAACAAAAAGCCAGAAACACAGCTGATGCATGAGGCGTTTGAGTTGCCATATAGTAGGGGGGAATATAACTTACCTCTACTTGGGAAAGAAAAAGAGATTGCCAATTTAAAAAGTAATACTTGGCGCTTACATCCTGATGACAAGTTGATAGGGATAAATACAGGGTGTAGTGCTGTAATTCCGTATAAAAAGTTACCCTATGAATCCTACGTAAGTTTAATAAAACGTTTACAAGAGTCCAAAAATCTGGTGCCAGTTTTACTAGGTGGTCCAGAAGATCAAGTTAGAAATGAGCGTCTGCACCTCGAAACAGGCGCTATCTACTCTCCCTGTGATAAGGGCTTACGTGATGGTTTAACTTCTGTCGCTGCCTGCGATGTTGTAGTAACAGGTGATAGTCTTGGCATGCATATGGCTATATCACAAAAAAAATGGGTTGTAGCCTGGTTTGGCCCGACTTGCGCACACGAAATTGATTTATATGAAAGAGGAAGAAAGATAATTACTAATGCAAGTTGTAGCCCTTGCTGGAAAAGGCAATGCAACATGCCCACGATGTGTTATGATCTAGTCTCTTTAGATGACATATACGGGGCTATTCTTGAAGGTCTTGGCTTTGAGTTGAAAACAAATCCCAAGGCTGATATATCTAAATAATGCAAAATATACTTTTTGTTCAAACGGCGTTCTTAGGTGACCTGCTTCTTAGCATACCTACGCTTAAAAATTGCAAACGACTCTTTCCTAATAGCAAAATCCATCTGATTTGTAGAGCCGGAATAGGTGATTTTTTTACAGAGCAAAAGATTGTAGATCATGTCTATGAGGTACAAAAAAATAACAGTGCTACTTACAAAAATGTAAGGAATAAATTAAAAGATATAAGTTTTGACTTGTTGTTAAGTCCGCATGAGTCGTTTCGAACGATGTTGCTAGTTAAATCGATAAGAGCAAAGCTTAAGGTTTCATATAAAAAATGGTATCAATTTTATGCCTATGATAAATGTGTCAATAGACCACTCAAATACCCTGAAGCCTTGAGGCAAATATTTTTGCTAACAGAGGTGAGTGATGATATTCGTAAAAAGTTTTCTGAACTAAATACCAATACAGATTGGAGAATTCCTTCAGATGTAAAAATTCCTGATTGGGCAACAGCCAGTCTTTTTGAGGGCAGCTCTAAAAGTTCAAAAAAAGTTTGTTTGGCTCCGGGAAGTGTTTGGGCGACAAAGATGTGGCCTAAAGAGTACTACGCTGATTTGGCTTCCAGTTTGATAAAAAATGGGCATGAAGTGGTTTTAGTCGGCGGCAAGAGCGAAAGAGTCGTTTGTGATTGGATTAAAAACGAAGTGCCTCAGATACAAAATAAAGCAGGGGAAACTAGCTTGAGCGAGCTTCTAAAGGTATTTAGTGAAGCTGCGCTCTTAATATCAAATGATAGTGGCCCTATGCACATGGCTTCCCTGGTGGGTTTACCGACGATTGCTATTTTTGGCCCAACAGTCTTGTCTTTTGGGTACCGTCCATGGCAGAACAATGTTACAATTAAGCAAATCGAGCTGCCGTGCAGACCATGTGGAAAGCATGGGCATAATGCTTGTCCCATTGGCACTCATGACTGCATGAAGTTGATCGAAGCAGAGATGGTGAAGAAGAATATTATGGAGCTCTTAGGATGATTATACATAATGGTGTAAAAAGTTTTTCTGCTTTACACTCTTCCGTGGTTACGATTGGTAACTTTGATGGGCTTCACCGAGGCCACCAAGAACTGATTCAAAAAGTTTTACGTTTATCTAAAGAAAAAAAAGCTGAGTCAGTTGTAATGACATTTGAACCTCATCCAGCCAAAGTCTTATTCCCTGAAAAAAAGCTAAACAGAATATTTCCTCTAAAAGATCAAGAAGAGATCTTGGCCAGTTGGGGTATTGATCATTATATTGTTGAGCCATTTTCTAGAGCTTTATCCGAACTACATCGTGATGAATTTTTATTGGATTGGATATTAAAACCACTTAATCCAGCTTCACTTGTAGTGGGGTATGACTTTAGTTTTGGATCGAATAGAGAGGGGAATACCTCTTTCTTGCAAGAAAAATCCAAAGATTTAAATTTAGATTTACATGTCGTACCCCCATTTAAAATTGAAAATGAAATTGTTTCTAGCAGTGTGATTCGAAAATTAATTGCTGATGCTAAAATCAGTAAAGCCAATGATTTTTTAGGTCGTAAGTTTTATCTTCAAGGGGTTGTTGAGAAGGGGGCCGAGAGAGGAAGAAAAATAGGCTTCCCTACAGCCAATATTTATTCACCTGCAGAGACATACCCAGCAAAAGGTGTATACGCTTGTAATGTGTATCACGATGGTGCTAAGTATATCGGCGTGACAAATGTTGGTAATAACCCTACGTTTGAAGAAATCACAAAACGCCCAATTCAAGTTGAAGTCCATATATTAAATTTTGACAAGTTTATCTATGGAGAAGATCTTCGGGTAGAATTTTTAGAATATATTCGCGGAGAGAAAAGATTTTCTGGCGTAGCAGAGTTGGTAGAGCAAATCAAAAAAGACGTATCCTATGTAAGAGATAAATATGCTAAAATGGGTTGAAATAGCTGAAACTTCACAAAAAGCCAGGTATGATTTTTTATCATCATACTTAAAAGCATCAGGAGTAGAAAACTCATGGGAGCACTTGCCAGCAACAAGTGATGATGTGATTTCTGTAATCGAAAAAGCGATGACAAGTGTTGATCAAATTTTAATTGAAGAAAAATTTGGTAATCTAATGCGTGAAAAGTTGGTTGACTTAAGCACAAAGCACTATTTTTCTCCAACATCAGACAGTATTTTTAAACAAAATGGCAAATGGTTTCCAAAATCTTTTTTAGAAGAATCATTTATAGAGACGCTTAATAAAAATGTAGATGCCTTTGATATTCAAGCGGGTGCTTTGATCGTCGGCTGCGGCACATTAGCTAGGATTGCTATTAATGGATTTTTAAAAGTTGGCTATAAAAAAATATCTGTTTGTGACAAGGATCAAAAAAGTGTTGAAGAATTTTTTAGCGACTTTACGAAAAGAAATTTCAATTTAGATTTAAAATTTGTTTCTCAAGACGAGTTGGCATATTTACCTGGAACAAGCTCTTTGTTGGTAAATACTGTGTCTTCGGGACCAGAAAATGACCTAATGAATGATTTGTTTTATTTTAATTACTTAAATAAAAGTGCAGTGGTGGTTGATTTAAATTTGTATCCGGTCGAGTCACCATTACTGCAACAGGCTAAAGACCTTGGGATTCAACTCGTTGATGGTTACAAGTTCTATGCTCTTCAAGATTTCTATTGGATGCAGGCTATATCTAATAAAAAATTGAACTGGGAAGGCTACCTAGACTCGTGGCTCAGCGCTGTTAAATCTAATCCTATGTAAATTGCCCCTACAAAAGTCGGGCTTTGATTATCCCTATCTAGCTATCTTATCGAAATTATATGATAATTTATAAAAATCCATGGATGGAGAATCAAGGTGTCAGCAAAAAAATTAGGTGAGCTTTTAGTACAAGAAAAAATTATCGATCCTCTGCAATTAGAGCAAGCGATGAAAGAGCAACGCCAAAGTGGCGGTAAGCTGACGAATGCGTTAGTTAAGCTTGGTTATGCTGATGAAGCACAGATCACAACAATTCTAGCAAAACAGTATAACGTTCCAGCTATTGATTTAAATACATTCACAATTGATCCGAATGCAACTAAGAAAGTAACTAAGGCAATCTGTGAAAAGTATGTTGTAATACCAATATCTGTTTCTGGTAACACGTTGGTTGTCTCAATGGCAGATCCTAGCAATATTTTTGTTAAAGATGATCTAACTTTTTTAACCAAGTGTAAGATTCAACCAGTAGTTTCTTCTGAAACCGCAATACGAGCAGCCATTGAGAGATGTTACGATTCGAAAGTTTCGTATGAATCTATCATGACAGAAATGGAAAAAGACAGCGTTGCTGATAATGCAGATGACTCTGTCTTGGATCTAGAGGATGCAAAAGATGAAGCGCCGGTAGTTCAATTTGTAAATATGATGCTGTCAGAGGCTATAAAAATGAAAGCATCTGATATACACATTGAGCCTTACGAAAAAAATTACCGCGTAAGATTTAGAATTGACGGCGCACTATATGAAAAAATTCAACCACCACCGGCAGTCGCTCCAGCCATATCAAGCAGAATTAAAATCATGTCTAAAATGGATATTTCTGAAAGACGTCGCCCACAAGATGGAAGATTAAAGATACGTACAAAGTCGAATAAAGAAATGGATTTTAGGGTGAGTGTACTCCCAAGTCTTTTTGGCGAAAAGATAGTTTTACGTTTATTAGATAAGAGCAATTTACAATTGGATATGACAAAGCTTGGTTTTGAGCCAGATGATTTACAAAAATTTAAAAACGGAATTTACAAGCCACATGGGATGGCTCTAATCACTGGGCCAACAGGTTCTGGTAAAACGACAACTATCTATTCAGCTCTGTCGGATCTTAATACGGTAGATGTGAATATTTCTACTGCTGAAGATCCTGTAGAATTTAATTTAGATGGTATTAACCAGGTGCAGATGAATAGAGAAGTAGACTTAGATTTTGCCGCTACTCTTAGA
>JAGRAL010000219.1 GCA_020434605.1 Bdellovibrionales bacterium | reverse complement strand
GAATTAGCTGCGCCCAACCTCTAACTGCGTTACTTGGAACACCTTGCGCACCAATTACCACACACTTATTTCTCTCAGTAAAACCGTTAGCAACTAATGTATTTGCTGTACCTTCTGATTCTACTATTAAACCAAACTCGATCTTTTTTCTGGCTTTTAGCTTTAAATTCTGAGGTTTATTCTTTGGTTGAAATGGTGCTGTACCAAGACTGCCTAAATCGATAGTTGCCGTTTTACCGTTTGGTAAAGTTTCAGTGACAATCAATTCTTTTGAGTAAGTCTGTCCACCACGGTCGTTTGCAAAGCAGTTCAACTCTTCCCTGTACACCTCAAGCATATCAGATATAAAGTCGACGATAGCATCACTCTCTACTTGATCATCAAAATCTAAAACCTTTAATTCTTTTTCGTTCTTCACCATACCTTTAGAGATATAGTAAAGCTCCCTTTTTGTATTTACCTGTCCAGAAGCCAGATTTCTCAGTAAAATTTCGAGCATAAAGGCAGTTCTAGATAATTTTTGCACCGACGATACATTCAACTCAGTTCGAACCTTTTTATCACCTGGTGTTAAGTAACCTACATTTGGATTATAAATTGAATTATCCAATGAGCATTTTATTGCTTCCAAGACAGGTCGCTTTGCTCTCTCTAAATCCGCTAACATAGTGTCGCAAAGACGCTTTGATTCTTTAATAATATCATTTGTAGAATAATTGGATGCCGATCTTGCCATAAAAACCTCTATTTTTTCTTAGCTACTGCTTTTGCTGGTTTCTTTGCTACTTTTTTTGCAACCTTTTTAGTCGCCTTCTTTTCTGCTTTCTTCGCAAGTTTTTTATTAGTTTGTGAGGTGTCACTAGTATCACTACCTGTATCTGCGTTATCCTCGTCATCACCATGGATATGAGCATTCTTCGCTTTCATATTTTGCAATCTTGTTTCTGCTACTTCTAGTGCTTCTTCAATTTGCTCCGTATCTCGTCCTAAAATAACATCAAGGCCTTCTCTAGCTTTTTGACGACGCTTATCGTTTGCACCTATAATCCTGGCTAACGTATCAACAAGAATAGGACCAAACTTTTCTATATGCGATTTCTTTCTCTCAACATCAGCAGCACGAATTTCTCTCTTAATATGACGGGAAAGATTTTGCCCTGCTTGCATTAAAGCTCTACGCAATTCTTCTACTAACTCATCACTTGCATCAATCGTTTCTTTAGATGCATTTTTAAATTTAATAAACGGAGATACCACACTAATGGCAAATACAAAATTACCTCTAGGAACAGAGTTCTTAGGCTGATTTAGTCCATAAGCGCGCCAGTTCACCGATTCTATTGCCTTTGTAATGGCACAATTTCCTTTATCAAATTGCAGTGGAACTCTATTAGCGAATCGAAGTAGTCTTACAGGCTCATCACTATCTTCTCCGCTTTGTCTTTGAATAAATCTTGCTATTGCCACTTCAACAACCACAGGTTTAAAGTCACAAATGCGAGGCTTTCTTGTCACAACTGAAAAGAAATCCACTTCACCTAATCTACGAATACTTTTTGCTAAAGCCTCTTCTCCTATTGTTAACACTGATTTTGTACTAGGAGCCATCAAGTCTGTCTTTTGGATAGCAGAGTAGGCCTTTTTAAACTCATCCTCTGTTACTTTTTGAAGAGATTGATCTAAAACATTTTTCTTAAGTCCGTTTTTAGTAAACTCATTTAATGACGCATCTGATACTCTCGAAAAGCCCGTACGCAGCCATTTACTAAGTTTTATATTTCCAAATAGATGTGCATGAGTCATAAACTCACCCAATTTCATCGTATGAGGATGTGGATCTGCCGGAGCTGGAATTAACGGAGTCTCTTGCGTAACTCTCTCAGCTACTACTTCGTCTGCTTCAAGTAACTTATAACGTAAAGTCATATGTGGGTTTAGTAGTGTAGTTCCTTCTAAGTAAGTAAGAAGTCCACCCTCACCATTTAGTTGAATTCTACCATCAATAGTAAACTCAACGCGGTTTCCATGATCCTTATTCCAATCAATCATTTCTTTATTGATAAGCATCCCACGGTTACTCTTGATATCTACATTAATAATTCCGCGGATAGCCTTACGCATGCGCTTAGTTTTAGAAGTTACAATTACTCCCTTAGCATTTGTAAGCTGCGCCCATGTCGTTGCTGCAGAAATACCAATCCCTTGTTGCCCTCTTGAGCACTGCCCTTTTCCAAATTTAGAAGAGGCTAAGTATTCACCATACACTCGCGCTAGGTCTTCTTGCTCAATACCAGGCCCGTTATCTTCAACCGTAACTTCAACTAAATCTGTATTTTTTTGCGAGCCAGCGCCTACTTTTTGAATAGATATAATGATCTCTGGTAGAATACCGGCCATTTCACAAGCGTCCAACGAGTTATCAACAGCTTCTTTTAATGTGGTCAATACGGCTTTAGTTGGTGAAGAAAACCCAACCTGTTGTAGGTTTTTTGCAAAATATTCTGCCGTACTACTTGATACAATCTTTTGTTGTGACAATTTCAACCCCTTCGCAGAAAATAAATAGCAATTTTCATTAAGCGGGGATTTTTGGGCCTTGGCAAGCGGTAATGACGTTTAGAACAGTTGTTGCTAACGCGATAAGCAATTTGTTTTTATTCTGTTTCTCTACTAGACAATTTTTGAAGCTCTAACTCTGCGGGGGTATAATACTTTTTTTGAGTATTACAGCTTTTGCAACATACTACGATGTTTGATTTTGTCGAAAAACCACCTCTAGCTAGGGGGACTACGTGATCCATAGTAAGCTCATCTTTTGGAGCTCGCTTTTCACAGTAATAACATATCCCTGCACCAAGCTTCTGTTTCCACCACTGGGTTGCTCTAAGCTCTCTTGCTATATTACGTTGTTTTTTTATATGTTCGGCTGGAGCTGATACAAAAAAATCCATATCCTGACTATATATACCAGTTTTTGCCCTATTTAAAGGCATTTTATTGCTTTATAAGAATTATACGTGATTTAAAGAACG
>JAGRAL010000218.1 GCA_020434605.1 Bdellovibrionales bacterium | reverse complement strand
CGCTTCTGGGACAGTACTCATCCCTACGGCATCTCCTCCGATAAGTCGTAAATATTGTACTTCGGCTGGAGTTTCATAAGTTGGCCCACTCACACCACAATAGTTACCCGTCGCATGGGTTACTTTTTGTTCTTTAAAAACATCCGTCATGGTCTGAATTAGTTTTTTATCATACGTCTCTGTCATATCTGGAAAACGTGGGCCTAAATGTTTTAGGTTAGGACCTTTCAGAGGATTGTCTCCCATCAAGTTGATATGATCTTTAATAATTAAAAATGTTCCGGCTTTGTTTTGTTCACGCAAACTTCCTGCCGCGTTAGTAAGAATAATTGTTTCTACTCCAAGCATTGCTAGTGTTCTAACAGGAAACACTACTTGGTGCATAGGATGACCTTCATAGTAGTGAATGCGACCTTGCATACATGCAACGGCTTGTCCGTTAACTGTTCCAATTAGTAACTGCCCGTTATGTCCTTCGACAGTAGCTGGTGCAAAGTGAGGAATTTCTGCAAACGGCAACGACAACTCTACTTCGATTTTATTAACGAAGTGACCTAGACCTGAGCCCAGTACAATTCCAATTTTTGGTTTAAGGCTGGTTTTACTTCTAATAAAGTTTGCAGCCTCTTGTAAGTTATCGATTACCAACTTAACCCCTTGTGGATACTATGGTTTCCGCAATTAGTGCATCCGTACTTATTGTATCCGGGGACATATGAAAAGCATGGCGCAGCAAGTCACTGGCTATTTCTGTGGCAGCCTTATCTTTAGCAAAAATTTTGGCAATAGGTTGACCCACCTCAACCTTATCTCCAACTTTTACTAAAACTTCAAAACCTGATTTTGGGTCAATCACATCATCAATTTTTTTACGACCAGCTTGTACCTGTATTCCGGCAATACCGATAGCCTCTACATCGATAGAGCTTACATAGCCATTTTTAGTGCTAAGAACATCAAATGGGTCATAAGGCTTAGGAAGTTTATTTAAGTCCCCGCCTTGTGCAAAACATACTTTTTCAAAACGCTCATAAGCTTTTCCACTAGTTAAACTTGTTTTCGCAATCTCATAACCATCATCATAGCTTTTTGCACGACCCGCTAGTCGCAACATTTCGGCAGAAAGAGCTAAACTTAAATGTACTGTGTCTTCATATTTTTTATGCGAACTTGGATCTTTTAATATATCCAAACACTCCCATATCTCCACAGCATTACCCACATAGCGACCCAAAACTTGGTTCATACTAGTTAGCATCGCAGTCACTTTTTTACCGTTTTCTTCTCCGATGGCTTGCAATGCAATCGCAAGTTCTTTGGCTTTGGCTTTAGATTTCATAAATGCGCCTGAACCAAACTTAACATCTAATACAATACCATCAATGCCCTCAGCCAACTTTTTTGACATAATACTCGCACAAATAAGCGGTATACTTTCTATCGTGGCAGTCACATCACGTAGCGCGTATAGTTTTTTGTCAGCAGGGCAAATATTTTTTGTTTGGCCAATAATGCAGTGATCTAGTTCGCGAAGCTGCTGTTTAAATTTTTCGATACTTAGTTGTGTGTTAAAACCTGGAATGCTTTCTAATTTATCTAAAGTGCCGCCACTATGTCCAAGACCACGTCCAGCCATCATCGGAACGCATACATCATTTACTGCTACGATAGCACCCAATATCATAGACGTTTTATCTCCCACTCCTCCCGTAGAGTGCTTATCTATTTTGGGTTTTTCGATAAACGATAAATCCACCACTTCGCCCGAGTGCTGCATAGCCCGAGTTAGATTTGCCGCCTCAAGAGTTGTCATACCATTTTGAAAAACGGCCATAGCCCAAGCTGCCATCTGGTAGTCAGGTATTTCATTTTTAGTATACGACTGAATAAGCCACGTTATCTCTTCAGGTGTAAGCGATTCACCATCTCTTTTTTTCTTAATAATTTCTCTTGCTAAAAATGCCATTAGTAGCTCCCTGCACTCTCACCAGCCCCAATAATAGCTAGCGATGCACTTACTCCAAGACGATTTGCGCCCGCTTTTATCATAGCTAGAGCTTGTTCACTCGTGCGAATTCCTCCGCTCGCTTTTACACCCATCGAGTTTCCGGCGATATACCGTAGTCGTTGCACCATATTGGTGCTTGCACCTTGCGGTACAAAGCCTGTTGAAGTTTTTAAAAAATCTGCTTTTGCAGACTTTGCGATAATTGCAGCCAGTATTGCTTCGTCATCACTAAGTAGGCCAGTTTCTAGAATGACTTTTAATATTTTGTTACCACAAGTTTCTTTTACTTTAGAAATATCATCGAAAACCAAATTGTAGTCTTTTGATTTTAATGCGCCAATATGAATGACCATATCTATCTCATCTGCCCCATCATCAATCGCAATTTTTGTCTCATGGTACTTGGCTAGTAACGACATTGCCCCTAATGGAAATCCAACGGTCGTTGCTACCTTAACAGATGTATCACTTAGTAGTTCTTTGGCGTACTTAACCCATGCCGTGTTCACACAAACAGAAAAAAACATATGCTTTTTAGCCACCTCACAGTGAGCCTGGATATTTTGTTTTGAAGTATCAGGTTTTAATATTGTGTGATCAATCAAACTAGCAAGTGACTCAAGTGCCTTTATATCTGGCGAAACCCAGTCAATTGGGTCTAGATTGACCCCCTCGGTAAGACCTTTGGGCAGGCTATCTTTGGCTCTACGTACTTCTTCAGAAAAATTGACAGCATTTGCTTGCATAGTATCCGTCCTTTTGGGGTAAACTCTCATATAGAGGAGATAAAAAGCAAAATGAAAAAGATGTTTTGGGTAATTTTATTAAGTTTTGGCATTTGTTCTTCCTCATACGCGCAGAGTCGCTCTTACGCCTCCGCAGACGCACCCCGAAAAAACTTCACAACTATCATCTATGCTGGTTTGGGTGGTGCTATTCTTGGACTGAGCACACTGAGTTTTCACGGACGCCCCCAAGATCACATGGATGATATTGCCATTGGCTTTGCTGTTGGTATTATTGCAGGCGCTCTTTACACTTCATACCTTGCTGCCACTGAACCCGAGGAGTTTTACGGCTATCAACCTAAGCCTTTTGACCTTTTTGTTAAAAATGACTCTTTAATTCCTAAAAGTAGTGGGCAAACGTTTTTTAGGTACCAGTTTACTTTTTAAAAGCTGTCCGGCACTTAAATTGGACGCCTTTAAATATATCTCTACATGAGAGTACTCATGTCCGCAATCTAGATCACTTTATACGGGAAAACGAACTTAATATAAAAATAAATGCCCTGACTTAAGACTTTTTACCTACAACAGATAAAACCTCTGCGCGAGTAAATATTTTATTCGCTGTCTCTATTATCTGCTCTGCGGTCACTGCTTTGATTTTATCTTTTGATAAAATATATTCTGTTTCACTTAAACCATACATGCGGTCAAAAAGTATCGTTGTTGCGATGGACGAGTTTTTTTGTAACGAGATATCGTGCCTGCCAATCAGCGACATTTTGGCTCTATGCAGCTCATCTTTATCTACTTTTATTTTGCATAACTTATTAAACTCTTCTCTTAACATTTGAATCGCTTTATCTGTTTTTTCAGGAGAGCATGCGATATAGGCTCCAAAGTAACCACCGTCAATTCCTTCCATATGAAGAGGCGATACAGAGTACGCAAGTGACTCTTTATCTCTAAGCTCTAAAAACAATCTTCCACCTTGTCCTGACAAAATAGAGCTAATAATACTTAGCACGTACTTTTCTGGGTCTGTGTAAGTTAAGCCTGTATATCCAATAAAAACATGGGTCTGTTCTTTATCAGTAATTTGATGACTTTCTACATTGCTCTCTAGGTGCAGAGGTGGATAACTTCTTACAAAGCTTTCGCCTTTTTCCATTTTTGCGAGCCTTGATTCGATCAACTTGATCGCCTTTTTTTTGTCAATCGCGCCTACTAATACAATCTTTATGTTTTGATCTACCAAGTGCTTCTTTTTAAAATTTAAAACATCTTCGACAGTAATTGGGGTAACCGTACTTATTTTTCCCTCTAGGTCAAAAGAGTACGGGTGCGAGGGAAACATCATTTCCATAAACTTTTGCGAAGCAAGGTGTGAAGGATTATCGACTCTGTTTTTGATAGAAATTAAAGTTTGCAGCTTTTCACGCTCTAAGACAGATTTTTCTAACCTGTTAGTTAAAAGAACATCAAAATATAGATCAAGGGCTTCGTCTTGGTTTTTACTAAGGCTTGTCATTTTTAAACCCATAGTGTTTCTACCAGAGAATGCCGAAATACTGGTGGATATGTTTTCTAACTTTTCATGTAACTCTGCTTCTGACAGCTCATTCGTACCACTTACCCAAACATTTGATAGCATACTACCAATACCCATATTGCTATCTACTTCTTGTCTGGTGCCACCAAGTGCTGCCAGCTGAACATGAAAAAGCGGTACATCGTTGGTTTCATAAATCAAAAGCTCGGGGCCAGATTTTAATTTAATTTTT
>JAGRAL010000217.1 GCA_020434605.1 Bdellovibrionales bacterium | reverse complement strand
TGGGCGACACAGGGCCTTGCGGACCATGCACAGAGATTTTTTATGACCACCAACCGCAAAAAGGTGAAAGTAAATCTAAAGAAGAATTTATTAAAGGTTGTGACGAAGATCGATTTATAGAAATTTGGAATCTTGTATTTATGCAGTTCTATGAAGAGCCAAAGGGGACATTGACACCACTACCTAAACCATCAGTAGATACGGGTGCGGGTTTAGAGAGAATCGCTGCAGCTATGCAGGGAACAAACAATAACTATGAATCAGATTTATTTTTAGATTATATCCGCTCACTTGAATCGTGGACTAAGGTGGATAGTAAAAAAGATCCTGCTGCGCTTACAGCGATGAGAGTTTTATCTGATCACGCAAGATGTATTACATTTTTGATTTCTGACGGTGTTCTTCCTTCGAATGAGGGGCGTGGTTATGTACTGCGAAGAATTTTACGAAGAGCCGTCAGGTATGGAAGAAAGCTATCTGCAGATTCATTACTGCCAAGGCTTTGTAAAGAAGTGATTGCAAAAATGGGAGAGGCGTATCCTGAACTTCGTAAGCAACAAGATCTTGTCATTCATACAGTGGAAAATGAAGAAGAAAGATTTTTGAAAACCTTAGATCAAGGAACACAGCTACTGCAAACAGAACTAGATGCCATCAAAAAGCAGCAGTCCAAAACTCTTCCTGGGTCTGTTGTATTTAAATTATATGATACGTACGGATTTCCATCAGACTTAACGGCGCTGATTGCAAAAGAGCAAGGTTTAGTGATTGATGAATCAGGTTTTGAAACCTGTATGGATGAAGCGCGCGAGTTAGCTCGAAAAACATGGAAAGGTTCTACCATTTCCACAGACGCTTCACATTTGTTGGGAGTGGCTCAAAAATCAGGGGCGACCGTATTTGAGGGTTATAAAGCTACGACAAATGTTGGTAAGGTCTTGAGTCTCTCTGATGGTAAAAAAGAAGTAAGTGCACTTAAAAAAGGTGAGAGTGGCTTTGTATTTATGGATAAAACTTGTTTTTATGCAGAAAGCGGCGGACAAGTCGGCGACACAGGCACCATAGAGGCAAAGGGTCTTAGTGCGACAGTTACAAATACTGTAAAAGTAGATAAATCACATGTGTTACAGGTAAGTATTTTAGAAGGTTCTTTAGAGGTTGGTGCAAATCTCACTATGTCAGTAGAATCATCTTTACGAAGACTTACTGCTGCCAATCACTCGGCTACACACTTGTTGCATGCAGCTTTGCGTAAAGTTTTAGGGTCACATGTTACACAGGCGGGTTCATTGGTTGAGCCAGATCGTTTGCGTTTTGACTTTACTCATAACAAACCTTTAACAGACAGCGAGCATGACCAAATTGAAACTTTAGTAAATCGTGAAATCGCGTTAGCAAGATCTGTAAATGTCTCGCAAAAATCCTATGACCAGGCAATAGCAGATGGTGCGATGGCATTATTTGGCGAAAAGTATGAAGCCGATGTTCGTGTGATTCAGATGGGTGAGTTTTCATCCGAGCTCTGCGGTGGAACGCATGTAAACAATACGGCAGAGATTCGTGTGTTTAAGATTGTGTCAGAGGCCGGTATCAGTGCTGGGGTTAGACGTATCGAAGCACTCACTAGTGATAATGCCTGTATTTACTTATTAAAAAATACAAAAGAGAATCAGCACATCAGACGAGAGCTTGGGATTAAAGAAAACTGGATTCACTACTATGAAAAACACAAGCCTTTAGAAGAATCTAGTGCGGCTGTAGAAAAACTTCGTGAGCAGATCAAAGCTTTAGAGAAAAATCTTAAGACCTTACAGCTACAACAAATTCCATATGCTGATCTAGCAAAGGCAGCGACTATTATTGCCGGTAAAAAAGTAGTGATTCAGCATGTAGATATCGAAGATCGAAAACTTTTAACAGAAGTTACAGAACGTCTTCGTGATCACTTGGGTTCAGGCGTGGTGATCGTGACAGGAAAGAGCGAAGAAAACTATCCACTCCTGGTGTGTGTGACTAAAGATTTAAGTGGCTCTATAAATGCAGGTACTATTCTAAAATCTCTAACCACAAAACTAGGTGGTAAGGGCGGCGGTCGCCCAGATCTAGCGCAGGGCGGACTAAACTCGGTTGATAATTTAGCAGCGGTTGTAAAAGAGGCGCTGTAGTTTTATCGCATCACTGTCAAAGATACGGTGTTTCTCCGTTAAACTACTGTCGTCCGAATAATCTCTTGTTCTTGTCCGAATCATTATGTATTCGGACAAATTTTTACTTCAATTCAAATTAAACCTAAAAAGAAAATGGTCCATCTTTTGCTTTTACCTCCTCTCGCCAAGCCTCAAAGATTTGAGATTTAGGGAAGAAGCTCCAGTAAAGGAGGACCATATGAAAAAACCTAACCAGTTAGTATCATATCGGTTATGCGTAGAAATAGTTAATGGTGTCTTAAAAATAATTTTTTATAGCTTACATATTCTCTATTTTTTACAGTCTTTTTTAGATAAATTCTTAGGCTTAAGAATTGCTCTGTGCTTAAAACACAAGGAGCGGTTTGAGGCTTGGCACCTACTAACACATACCTAAGTATTCAAATAAAACATCCATTGCAAACAATGATGTAATGTCGGACGAGTCAGAAGCGGGGCAAACCTCTACTACATCTCCACCTATAAAGTTAGGAATTTGAAGTTCACGTAAAATTCGTTGAGCTTCATAAGAGGTTAGTCCTCCCGGTACGGGTGTGCCGGTGCCAGGGGCAAAAGCAGGATCTAGTGCGTCCACATCAAACGTAATGTAGGTTGGAGTCGCATCAAATGCAGGGATTGTTTTTAGTACTTCATTTAGATGAGTATTACGGATGTTATCCATCGTAAAGATTTTAAATTTATGTTTAGTAGCAAAATCTAAATCTTCTTTACTAACTAATGGACCACGGATTCCAAATTGTACGACTTCTTTTACTAAACCCTCTTCGATGGCGTGACGTAAAAACGCACCATGATGGTATTCGCAGTCCCAAGCAGCAGGGTATGTATCTAAGTGAGCATCAAAGTGAATTAAACGAAGCGGTCCGTGTACCTTACCAAATGAGCGAAGTAATGGTAGTGTTGTTGAGTGATCTCCACCAACAGATAAGATCTTTTTTTTCTTTTGCACTAAGGGTAAAACAGTGGCTTCGATTTTTTTATAGGTTTGTTCAATAGATAATGGAACAGTAGAGACATCACCAATATCAGCAACTTTTAAACGATTGGCCCAATGATCTTCGCGTGACCAATGATAGGTTCGACCAAGGGAAGACATTTCGCGAATGCGCGAAGGGGCAAAACGAGCACCGGGGCGGTAAGATACCCCACCATCAAAGGGTACGCCCAAAATCCCAACGTCGTAGTCAGCATCCAGTGGTGCGTGCGGAAGTCGAAAAAAGGTTTTGATGCCCGAAAAACGCGGAAACTCTCTTCCGCTAAGTGGTTTAAAGTCCATGATAACGCCTCACAATCAAGTTGATTCTTGTTCTATTTTCTATCAAATTACTCCTATGAAGCAAGAACAGAAAGCTCTACTTAGCTGGTATTCTTTAAATTCTCGTGACTTGCCCTGGCGTAAGACGAAGGATCCCTATAAAATATGGATTTCTGAAATCATGTTGCAGCAAACTAGAGCGGCGGCAGTTATTCCATACTACAATAAATTTATTAAAAAATTTCCTACAGTTGGTGTGCTTGCAAAGGCAAAGATAGAAAGTGTTTTAGAAATGTGGTCTGGTTTAGGGTATTATTCACGAGCAAGAAATATACATAAAGCAGCACAAGCCTTAGACAAAAGTGGTTTTCCTAAAACCTATCAAGAACTTTTAGAATATGTAGGCTTTGGTCCCTATACGGCAAGAGCGGTTGCTTCGTTCGCATTTGGGCAATCTGCTGCAGTTTTAGATGGAAATGTAATTCGAGTTTTATCGCGACTACGCGGTCAACGACTTGCATGGTGGACGACGAAGGGAAGAAATGAATTGCAGTCACTTGCTGATGAGATGGTAGAGGATACAGACAGCGCTCCCATTAATCAGGCTATGATGGAAGTAGGAGCCACAATTTGCTTGCCACAAAATCCAAATTGTTTACTTTGCCCGTTCCAAAAAAACTGTGTAGCAAGAAAACAGGGAACACAGTCGACACTACCTCTTAAGAAGGATAAAAAGAAAAATGAAATTTGGC
>JAGRAL010000216.1 GCA_020434605.1 Bdellovibrionales bacterium | reverse complement strand
ATGATTACTTTGAACAAAAAGAATTGATTCGCTCGCAACTTGAGGCGACTGCGAAAAGTCAGGCTGAAAAGCGTAAAGCTATTTTGGACTTTGTGGCCAAGTTTGGTGCCAAGGCCACAAAAGCCAAGCAAGCACAGAGTCGTCTGAAGTCACTAGATAAGATGGAAGTGATTGAACTAAAGGGTGTGCCAACATCTGCGGTGATAAAAATTTCTGAGACCGCACACTCAGGTAGAAACATTATAAAAATTGAAAACGCTAGCTTTGGCTATCAAAACAAAGAAGTTCTAAGAGATGTAAACGTGGTTGTCGAAAGAGGTGATCACATAGCGGTAGTGGGTCTAAATGGGGCCGGTAAGTCTACGCTTTTAAAAGGAATTGCTGGGACACTTTTACCAGCATCAGGTGTAAGAGAATTGGGTTATGAAGCAAAAGTGGCTATTTTTAATCAGCATGTGGTAGAGGCCTTAGATCCAAAAGATAGTGTTTTTGAATCTTTGCAAGCGATTGCTCATCCGGATGTCACTAGGCAAGAGATATTAAATATGGCCGGAGCATTACTATTCTCTGGCGATGCTATTGATAAAAAAATCAGTGTTTTATCTGGAGGAGAAAAATCAAGGGTAGCGCTGGGTAGAATTTTATTGCAGCGAGTTTCATGTCTACTATTAGATGAGCCAACTAACCATTTAGACTTTCAAACAGTAGAAGCCTTGATACAAGCCCTTAAAAATTTCTCTGGTACGTTTGTTACTGTTAGTCACGATAGAGGATTTATTAGTAGGATCGCTACAAAAATATTAGAAGTCTCTAGAGGTGAGGTCTTAGCCTATCCAGGAACTTACGACGAATACGTATGGAGTTTACAAAAACGCCTTGCTACAGAGGATGTAGTCGAGGAGACAGAGAGCCAGAGTGTAAACCTTAAAAAAATAAAGCCAGGTAAAAATAAAAAAGAAATCGATAAAAAACTTCGCATGCTTAATAAAAAAATAGAGGTTTGCGAGGTCTCCGTAAAAAAAATTGAAAAAGAAAACATAGATCTTAACCAAAAAATAATGTCCGGTGATGGAGTATCAAGTGAACTGACAGCTATGATGGCTAAAAACTATCAAGAAATTGAAAGACTAGAGACAGAGTGGCTCACATTGATAGAAGAAAGAGATGCACTAGGCACTTAATTTAACTAAAGATTATTTTGTTTTCATACGCCTACTTTTAGTGCTAAAGTATTCCTATGATATATTTACTATGGATGATAGCAATGGCCGATACTAACTATAAAAAACCAACAGATGCTGAGCTTAAGAAAAAGTTAAGTGCAGAGCAATACAGTGTAGCAGTCAGGTGTAATACCGAACCACCATTTAAAAATAAGTATTGGAATCATAAAGAAGAAGGCATTTACGTAGATATAGCTACGGGTGAGCCACTTTTTAGCTCTACGGATAAATATGATTCTGGTAGCGGTTGGCCAAGCTTTACTAAACCCATCGATAAAAATCTTATCGTTGAAAAAAAAGACCTTTCCGCGGGCATGGAGAGGGTAGAAGTAAAATCAAAAACGGGTGATTCTCACCTTGGGCATGTTTTTAATGATGGGCCTAAAGATAAAGGTGGTATGCGCTATTGCATTAACTCAGCTTCTTTAGACTTTATCCCAAAAAATGAGCTGGCAGTGAAAGGTTATGGCAAATACCTTTACCTTTTCGACACTAACGCTAAAAAATAGTTATACGTCGTAAAAAAAGTGAATATCAGCTTTTACATCAGGATGTAAACTCCTGTGAACTGGACAAGTATGAGCTGCATTTTCACATTTCTTTCTTTGTATATCAGTTAAATTTTTAGGTAAGTGCAACTCAACAGGAAGGCTTGCGATTTTCCTAGGATGAGCTGACATCTCTTTACTTACATTTGCAGTGGAACCAATAATTGAAAAATTATCTCTGTCGGCAAGTATGCCAATAGTGGTTAAAATGCAAGTTGCAAGGGCTGCGCCTACAAGGTCAGTAGGGGAAAAGGCTTCACCCTTTCCTTGGTTGTCCTTTGGAGCGTCTGTTGAAATGATGCTCCCGCTTGGGCCGTGACTAATATCGCAGTGTTTTTCTCCGGTATAAACTGCATTCATTGTTACCATTTTGTACTCCCTTATAAATTTATGATACAACGCGATCATTCAAAGTTCTTACTAGTCAGTCAAGGCTTAGTTACCTTAAGCTATATGCATGAGATCTTTATTTCAGTGGTTGTATATATTTCAGCGCTCTAAAAAATCTACGTTTATGCCGGTCATTTTAGTAACGGGCTGTGCTTCTGGAATTGGCTGGGCCGTTGCTAAAACCCTGCAAAAACAAAAGCGCTATAGAATCGTAATTACTGCCAGAGAAAAATCTTTATCAAAACTACGAGAGGGCTTTGTCGAAGACGATAGACTTTGGATATTGCCTTTAGATGTTACCTCAGATGAAAGCCGTAAAACGACGATACGTATGATTGAAGGAAGATGGGGGCCTGTAAACGTACTAGTTAGTAATGCAGGGATTTCTTATCGTGCTGTTGTTGAGCACATGGACTCAAAAGAAGAAATCTTACAAATGGATACAAATTATTTAGGTCCTATGGAGCTGATTCGTTTGGTTTTACCAAATATGAGAAAAGTCGGTCGAGGTAAAATCATAGCGGTGTCATCAGTGAGTGGAATGTTATCTATGCCTACTATGTCGGCCTACTCAGCATCAAAGCACGCTCTGGAAGGGGCACTTGAATCACTATGGTATGAGGCAAGACCTTACGGAATAGATGTGACATTGATACAACCAGGATTTATTCGTTCGAATTCATTTAAAAAAGTTTACTACACCAAATTATCCGATCCTAAGGTAGCTTTAGAGGGAGATTACAAAGATTTCTATATCCATATGACCCCATTTGTAGAAAAACTAATGGCACTATCTCCTACGACTCCTAAAGTGGTAGCGCAAAAGATTTTAAAAGTCATACGCTGGGAAGCACCTCCTCTTTGGGTGCCGGCGACATGGGATGCGGTCATTTTTTATTACATTAGAAGACTTATGCCTAGGCGCTACTTATTACCATTTTTGTACATGTGTTTACCTAAAGCCAGTTCTTGGGCAAAAGATGTGTCTCATAAGCGAAAAGACTAGCAAGCGAGTAAAGCATTCTGTAAACTAAGATTATGAAGAAAATTGTTGTTGAGCTAGAAAACCAAGATAGTATTTCTGTATCTCTTGAAAGTGGTTCTTTGCATTTTGAAGCAAAGGGTTGTCTAGAGATCATTAAGATTTGCCAACAACTAAACACGCAAAAAATAAGTGATCCATTTAAGTGTGCTCTACCTACAGGTAATGGTCATGTAAGTATGTTAGTGCGCGAGCTTTTACAAAAAGCAAAAGAAGTGTGGGACTTTCCTTATAAAGAAGAAGAACTTTGTCATTGTCGAGCGATACCAACTAAAGTTGTCGATCAAGCAATCATTAACGGTTTACACAATGTTGAAGAAATCGGAAAGTTTTGTTCCGCCGGTGTGACTTGTGGAAATTGTCGAACAGATATCGAGAATATTTTAAACTACCGAAAAGTGTAATGAGGGCGTAGTCTTTAGGATTCGCTCGGAAACTTTTTGTGCTTTTTATAGTACTCTATCCAGGGTGTTGTTGTCTTTCGGCAAGATCCACCACATGGACCAACACCCGCACCCGTACGATCATACAGTTCATCAGCATCTTTTATCCCTTTTTCGATGGCAGATTTAATAACTTTTTCGCTAATCGAATTGCATAGACATATATAGTGGGGGTTCTTTTTGTTTCCCATGTCGCCCTCTAGCTAAAGTGGTGAAGAGCAAAAGTGGCGATACCTAAGAACGCAAAAAAACCTAAGCAGTCACATAAGACAGTAACGATCACACCACTACCGGCGGCAGGGTCACGTTTAAAATACTTCATGGTAAGCGGAACGATGGTACCTAGGGCAGAAGCAAAAAATGAATTCAGTATCAACGCTAAACAGATGACAATAGCAACCATTAGATTGCTTTTCCAAAAATACACTAAAATACCAGCGCAAAGACCAACGACAACTCCATTAAATGAGCCTACGGCGGCCTCTTTTAACACAGCTCTTGTTTTAGATGTATAGTTAAAATCTCCTACTGACAATCCTCGGGTAACTACTGTCAAAGTTTGAATGGCAGTATTTCCACCCATGCCAGCAACGATATTATTGAGTGTAGCTAAAACAATAAGTTCTTGCATTGTAGCTTCAAACAAACTCACTACGCGGCTTACATAGGATGCTAAGACTAAATTTAAAAGCATCCATGGGAGTCGGTTTTTTATACTAAAAAGTATTGGGCTATAGACACGATCATCTTCTTGTAGACCGGCAGACGCGTAAATATCGGCTGTTGCTTGTTCTTGAATGATATCAACGACATCATCAATAGTGATAACCCCTAAAATTTTTTGATCATCATCTAAAACAGGAATCGCTAGAAAATTATATTTCTCCACCAATTGTGCTACCTCTTCATTGGTGGTAGTAGGGCTGACATTCACAACATCTTTTTTTGCTAGGTCCATCAAGGGTGTTTGCGCAGGAGCCGTAGCCATTTCACGTAAAGAAACCACGCCAACTAATTTGCCAACCTCATCTACGCAGTAGGCATAATAAAATGGAAAGTCTTTTGGTTTTTCTCTTAAGTATTCAATGGCCTGACTTGCGTTTAAGGTAATGGGTAGAGTAAATAAACTTGTACTCATTACTCTGCCGGCAGTGTCTTCAGGGTAGCTAAGTAGTTGCAGAAGTCGCTGGCGACGTTCTGCTGGTAGCAAATTAATTACAGTTTCTCTTTGCTGCTCATTCATTACACTTAAAAAATAAGAACATGAGTCCTCAGGGTAATAGGTCAGAAGGGCTATGATTTTGTTCATTTCCATTCTTTCTAATAAGACCCCTAACCGTTGCTCAGGAACTTCTAAAAGAACTTCAGCGGCTTGATCCGTGCTGATGATAGCCTCAATCAGATTGATAGATTCTTTTTGGTGTAAAAGGTTGAATAAGCCAGCAATATCAGCGGGTTCGCATTTTTTTAAAATAGCCTTAAGTGGCCTGGAGTTTTTTCCAGACAACAGCCTTTTAATTATAGAGATATTGCTGGGGTTCAATCTCATGGCAAAGCGCTCCAAATCTTCAATTTTGCTCTATTTTCCCCATAAGTATTGCATCGGTCAAAGCTTTTGGGTATAAATTCGCTTTCATTTTGGAGGGCTATATGTCTGATTCATTGCCAATTACATTAAAAGGTAAGCAGAGCCTAGAGGCTGAGCTAAAACGCCTTATGCATGAAGAGCGCCCTAATACGGTTAAAGCCATCGAACACGCCAGATCAAACGGAGATTTGAGTGAAAATGCTGACTATGACGCTGCTAAAGAGCGTCAGGGCTGGATTGAGGCTAGAATTGCAGAAATTAATCATCAGTTATCAGGAGCTCAAGTTGTAGACACTGCAAAGTTGACTGGCGACAGAGTAGTCTTTGGTGCTCATGTTGAACTTATCGACCTAAACACTGATAAATCTGTTACATACCAAATCGTTGGAATCAGTGAGGCAGATGTTGCTGCTGGTAAAATTTCCATAGTTTCTCCACTTGCCCGAGCTCTTATCGGTAAAAAAGTGGGCGAAGAGGTAGTGGTTAACACCCCAAGTGGTGATAAAGAGTACGAAGTAAAAAAATTATTTTTTCAATAAAGTGATTTAAAAAGGCTCTTAAAATAAGAGCCTTTTTATTTTAGACTCCAGATGGT
>JAGRAL010000215.1:1863-2997 GCA_020434605.1 Bdellovibrionales bacterium | reverse complement strand
GAGAAAAAAGGTAAGTGCGATTATCGTATCGACAAAGCGGGTATTGTACATGCTCCAGTTGGTAAGAAATCAATGGGCGCTAAAGCATTAAAAGAAAATTTTGATGTTTTAATGTCTGCAATTATCAAAGCAAAACCGGCAACTAGTAAAGGAAACTATCTAAAAGCGATTACAGTTTCTTCTACAATGGGGCCAGGTGTAAAATTGGATGTAAACAAGGTAATGGGCAGTAACGCCTAATTATCTTTTAACAAGAGTCTATACGGTCAGAGACAGAAGGTGTTCGAAAAGAACCTAAGTGTAAAAAGCCTTCCGAGATTGTTAGGAAAATTAAAGAGATTAAATTTCCTTAATAATTCTGATCGGTAGAGACAAAGGAGTAAGTATGGCAATAACGAGAGCTGATAAAGAAAATCTTATCAGTGATATCTCGGGACGCTTTAGCAAAGCTCAAGCTGCATTCCTAGTTGATTTTAAAGGGATGACAGTGGAGCAAGTGACAAACTTGCGTTTAAAGCTTCGTAGAGCTGATTCTGAGATGAAAGTTGTTCGCAATACTCTTGCACTTCGTGCTCTTAGTGAATTTCCTAAGGAAAAAACAGCCCTTGAGAAATCACTAGTTGGAACGAATGCCATTGTCTTTGCCTATAAGGATGCAAGCGCAACTGCTAAGACTCTATCTGAATACGCTTCTGACGTAGAAAAGATGGAGTTAAAAGTAGGTGTGCTAGGTGGAGAAGCGTTAGATAAAGCTAAGATTAAGTACTTAGCTACACTACCGCCGCTTGAAGTACTAAGAGCTCAGCTCCTAGGATTACTACAAGCCCCTGCAACCAAGTTCGTAGGTACATTGGCTGCTGTCCCAGGTGGATTTGCAAGACTATTGGGTGCACAAAAAGCAAAGTTAGAAGGAAAATAATTTTTAATAATAAAAGGAGATTTTATGTCTTTAAATAAAGAACAAGTTGTAGATTTTTTATCAGGAATGCCAGTTATCGAATTAGCTGAGCTTATTAAAACACTAGAAGACAAGTGGGGCGTTTCTGCTGCTGCACCAGTTGCTGTAGCTGCTGCCGCTGGTCCTGCTGCTGCTGCTGGCGAAGAGAAAACTGAGTTTACAGTTATGCTTACAGA
>JAGRAL010000215.1:0-1776 GCA_020434605.1 Bdellovibrionales bacterium | reverse complement strand
CCTAAGGCCGTTAAAGAAGGCGTGTCTAAGGATGAAGCTGAAAAAGTTAAAAAGACTCTTGAAGCTGCTGGTGCCAAAGTTGAACTTAAGTAATTACTTAGTTCTTAATTAGTATGTTTAGGGTGAGAGCCTTTGTGGGCTCTCACCATTTTGTATTTTTGAAGTAACTTATTTTTTTAGGAGAATAAATGGATACTCCATTAACGGCTTCAAACCTTCGTTTACGTCGTTCTTTTGCGAAACAAAAAACTACTGTAGAAATCCCTAACCTGATTGAGCTACAGAAGCATTCATATGAAGAGTTCATTTTAAAAGAAATGGATCCGGATCGTAGAGGCATTACAGGTTTAAATGGCGTATTTAAATCTGTGTTTCCGATCAATGATTTCAATAATACTGCGAGCTTAGAGTTCGTAGCGTATCACTTGGAACCACCTAAATATGATGTAGAAGAATGTCGTCAAAGAGGGATGACCTTTGCGGCGCCTATAAAAGTTACTCTTCGTCTTATCGTTTTTGATGTTGATGAAGAAACAGAAGCTAGATCCATTCGTGATGTAAAAGAGCAGGAAGTTTATTTAGGAGAAATTCCTTTAATGACTGCTAATGGTTCTTTTATTATCAACGGTACTGAGCGTGTGGTTGTATCTCAATTACATAGATCTCCTGGTGTATTCTTTGATCACGATGGTGGTGAAAGTCATGCCAGCGGTAAAATTATTTATTCAGCTCGTATTATTCCATATCGTGGATCTTGGTTGGATTTTGAGTTCGATCAGAAAGACTTACTATATGTAAGAATTGATCGTCGTAGAAAATTCCCAACTACTATTTTATTAAAAGCTCTTGGTTACACTGAGGAGCAGTTGTTAGCTTATTTCTATGATGCTGATACAGTAACTATTGATAAAAAAGGTAAGTACTACCGTATGATCGATGCAGAAAAGCTGCAAGGTCAAAGAGCGATGTCTGATGTTATCGCTCCAAATGGAGAAGTGCTTGTTAAAGCTGGTCGTCGTATTACGCGCGCTGTAGTTAAAAAATTATTGGATCAAAAAGTAGATCGTCTAGAAGTAACTCCTGAAGACCTAGTTGGTAAAGTGGTAGCTACTCCTGTAATTGATGAGTCTACAGGTGAAATTTTAGCTGACGTTAACGAAGACGTTACGCTAGACAATTTAGAGAAAATGAAAGCAGCAGGCATTAAAGAAGTTAAATTGATTTTCTTTGATGGTTTATCTGTTGGTCCATTCTTAAGAAATACATTATTAGTAGATAAAATCACTTCTCGCGAAGAAGCATTGATTGAAATTTATAAACGTTTACGTCCAGGTGAGCCGCCGACTCTAGAGGCTGCTGAAGCATTTGCAAAACGTTTATTCTTTGATCCAGAAACATATGATCTATCAGAAGTTGGACGTTTAAAAATTAACCATAGATTCGGAATATCTTTAGATGAGTGTCCTGTGGATCACGGAACTCTAAGATATGAAGATATCATGTTGGTCGTTAAGACATTGATTGATTTAAAGAACGGTGTTGGAAAAGTTGATGACATTGATCACTTAGGAAACCGCCGCGTTAGATCTGTTGGTGAGCTATTAGAAAATCAATATCGTATTGGTTTAGTTAGAATGGAAAGAGCCATTCGTGAAAGAATGAGCTTGCAAGACATTGAGACTATGATGCCTCACGATCTTGTGAATGCTAAACCTGTGAACGCTGTTGTTAAAGAATTTTTTGGTTCTTCACAGCTTTCTCAATTTATGGATCAAA
>JAGRAL010000214.1 GCA_020434605.1 Bdellovibrionales bacterium | reverse complement strand
AGCTTTACGTTTTTAAAACGGTCAAAATAGGTATCAATGATTTGTTTTGCCTCTGCTCTAGGAATATTTAAATTATCCGCTAAAGTATATGCTCCCATCCCGTAGGCAATACCAAAGTTAATCGCCTTAGATTTACGTCTCATTTCGCTATCTACTTTGTCTAAACTAACCCCGAACACTTCGCTTGCAGTTAAGGAGTGAATAACAACACCTTTTTGAAAGGCTCGAATCAAAGCTGGATCTTCTGTAATATGCGCTAAAATTCTAAGTTCAATTTGACTATAGTCAGCTGAAATCAGCACTTTACCTTTTTCGGCTACAAAGGCTTCTCTAATTGCATTTCCTTTTTCTGTACGTATTGGGATATTTTGTAAGTTAGGGTTTGTACTAGAAAGTCTTCCCGTTGCAGTAACTGCTTGATTAAAGTGCGTGTGTATACGCTTAGTCTTTGGATCTACAAGACGAGGTAATGCATCAACATAAGTTGTGGCTAATTTTTTTAGCTCACGATACTCAATAATTTTTCCAGTAATAGGATAATCTTTAGATAATTTTAAAAGAACGTCAGAGTCCGTAGAGTAACCTGTTTTTGTTTTTTTTATCACTGGCATTTTATGTGTATCAAACAACAGGCCTGCCAATTGTTTAGGGCTATCTAAATTGATTGTAGAATCAAGTGCCGTTAAAATTTCAGTATTTAAACTTTTTATTTCTTTATCAAGGCTTTCACTTTGCTTTTTTAAAATATCAGTATCTAAACAAATGCCTCGCACTTCCATTCGGTGTAAAATGGGTAAGAGCGGCAACTCCACTTGATTATATATATCGCCTACTCCAGTTGATTGCAGTAAGTCTGTAACGACTTCTTCTAGAGTTCTAAGCGCAGCATAGCTTTTAGCAACATCCTCTAAAATTGGATTTGGATCGGTAAACATATTTCTAAAAACTTCGATCAAGCTTTCAGTAGCTGTTGAAGTGTATGAGTATACTGCTAGCTGCAGGTCAAACTTTGCTTTCGTTTGTTTTAATTTCAATAAACGCCAAACCGTTTTTAAATCAAAACCCTTCCACTGCCATTTATCTGAGTCTAAAAAAGCTAAGTCATATTCAGATTCTTGCAGCAAAAATAAGTTAGTATCTTGACCTAAACACAAATAATTATTCCAAGAATATGCCCATAAATCTTTTTTTGGATCCAATTTTTTCTCGATGTCTTTGGCATCTAAAAAAACTGGCTTGATGTCGTATTGCCCAATGTAGTCCGTTTCGATTTTTGGAAGCTCACCTTTTAAGCCCTCTACTTTTACTTCAGGCTTTCCAGTTTTAACTTTTACTTTTGATTTACTTTCCTTTTTAGGTTTTTCTGCTTCCTCGCCCTCTGCTGGAACTAATTTTTTTAAAAAACTGTTAAACTCTAGTTCGGTTAATAGTGCACGTAAGTCGTCTTTGTGAAACTCTTTACGAACTAATTCACCAATGTCACTAACACCTGTATGATTTTCTGTGACTATTGTAACCAAAGTTTGTGAAAGCATAGCTTCTTTTTTGTGTTCAATTAATTTTGTCTTTAAATTTTTATTGGCAATCTTTTCAATATTTTCATAAACCCCTTCCAGTGACCCAAATTCTTCTAATAGTTTTTGTGCACCTTTGGGACCTATACCTTTTACTCCAGGAATATTATCTGAGCTATCTCCAGTGATCGCTAAAAAATCTCTAAACTTGTCAGGACTCACTCCCCACTTTTCTTTTACTTCTTTAGGGT
This sequence comes from Bdellovibrionales bacterium, assembly GCA_020434605.1. Classification (GTDB taxonomy): domain Bacteria; phylum Bdellovibrionota; class Bdellovibrionia; order Bdellovibrionales; family UBA840; genus JAGRAL01. Next base: position 2,928 of record JAGRAL010000214.1, on the reverse strand, counting down.
CATAATACGAATCTTTCATTGGTTCATACATGTGGACATTTTCGTTGATGAGTTGTGCGAAATCTTTATCACCACTAACTATCACTACTTGCAAACCCTGCTCTTGTCCAAATTTTGAAAACATACCAATAATATCATCTGCTTCATAACCAGGGATGCTAAAGCACGGAGCTCCCATTGCCTTCGCAATTTTTTCTACATATGGAACTTGCGGAACTAAATCTTCAGGCATTTCTGTGCGATTTGCCTTATACCCTTCATATAGATCTTTTCGAAAAGATGGCTCTTTACGATCAAAGCAAAATGCTAAGTACTCAGGTTGGAACTTCTCTAAAAGTTTGGAAGTCATCGAGACAAAACCATAAAGTGCATTTGTAGGCATGCCCTTTGAGTTAGAAAGTTGGCGAATGGCATAAAAAGCACGAAAATACATCGCACTAACGTCGACTAAAATTAATTTTTTCATGTAATTGGTGTACTAGAGATCTTCGTTTTCTTCAACGGACTCTAAGTCAAAAGCTGAGATCTGATTGACTGAATTTTCTTTGATATAAACATCACTTTGGCAGCTGAATTTTAAGGCTCTAGAATAGTCGCTTAAATGCTGACTCATACGATCTAAATGTAAGCTTATTTCTACATCAACATGAGAGTGACCTAGTTCAAGCGACTGCATACGCGGCGTATCTAAACCTAGTCTACGCCCCAACTCAGCTTGTGACCAACCAAGCTCAAGGCGTAATTTTTTGATTTTAGCCGCATCCCAACTCATCCTACTTCCTCTTGCATCGTCAGTATTTTCACATTTTGCGCCTGTGGTCCAGTTTCCGTTGCGATAATGTCAAAACTTACCTGTGCGCCCTCTGGTAAGGTCTTTACGGTTTGCGCATCCACCAAGGCTGAATAGTGTACAAACACGTCATGCCCGTCATTATGCTCAATAAACCCAAATCCCTTTGTTTCGTTAAACCACTTTACTCGTCCGCTAGCCATATACCCCCAGGGTAGTAAAACCCCTATTTTTAACCCTATGATGCGGTATCAGTGGATGCAAGAAAAAAGAGGTGTGGTTTACGACAGAGAAAGCTAAGATTTTGTAATTACTCACTTTTTGTAAAGAAAAAGACCATCTCGTCTTCCTCGACCAGGTCGAATCTATCCCTAGCCTGATGCTTAATAAAAACCGGGTCTTTTGCTCTCTGGACCTGGACCTCGAGGATTTTTAGGCGCTCTTTTTCTTCCTCAAGATTAGTTGTTAAGACATTAAAGTCATGGTGCAATTTCCAAAGCCTAAATAGTGTGCCATCAATAATTAATGCAAAGAATATGAGCGCTAAGCAAAAAACCAGCATCTTTTTAGGAGAGCTAATGAGTCCATGGATTTTTGAGCCAATTGCCTTAAACATAGCTATAGTCTAGAGGATGTGTGAGGGGAAGACAAAAAAAAACGAGGCACTAGGCCTCGTTTTTTAATTTCATAATTTAAATCAAATTAGAAATTAACGTTGGCACGAACGTAGTAAACTGTACCATCTTTATTTAACTTGAAACCGTTACCAGTATTACCACCGTGGTAAAAACCTAAGTCCATGCTAATAGCATCTGTGTAAGCAGTTCTGTCAGCAAGAGCGATTGTAGCCCAGTTGTCTAACTCAAAACGACCAGCTGTACCGTCGTTAGTAGTTCTTTCTCTGCGCATAAGATCAAGAGTGTAGCTAACAGTGCTGTTAACAGCTACTTCTGTTTCTAAAATACCTAAAAGATCTCTCTTAGGAGCACCAGCCTCTTCACGAGAATTTGAACCCCAGTATAAACGTGGGTTAATAATCGGAGTTACTGTGATTGAATCATTAACTTTTACTGGAGTAGATAAGTATAAACGAGTTACTGACTCTAAACCCTCATCTTGAGCATCACCAAATGCCATTGAGTATTGTCTAATAGCACCACGGAAAGCTTGGTTACCAATAGTAAACAAAGCTGAATCAGCGTACTGAAGATATACATAATAAAGGTTTGTATGAACATCATCTTGCTCTTCACGAGTTAGAGTTTGAATATAAGCACTACCACGTAGTGATTTAGTGTCTGATAACTTGTAAGTAACTTTAGTCTCAATCGCTGTCTCAAGATCTTTAGAGTTGTTATCTAAAGCAGCTTGACCTTTTTCGTTTGTGAATTCTACTCTAGTAGAAACATTCGATTTCTTTGGAGCTACTTGCTCTAAAGTAGTAGACGAGCTACCAGTATTTGTTACAGTTGTCGCAGAAGTTGCAGCAACAGCTGTCCCTACCGATAACGTTACTAATGCACTAATTAAAACCTTCATTCTTCCTCCTAATATTAAATAAGTGTAAAATCGCACCTAATTTATGTTTCACATTTATATAGAGCAATGCTTGTGCCATAGCTCTACAAAATGAACAAGTTAGATTTGTTTAAAGATTTCATACACTTAAATAATGAGTGAAGAAACTTATGGGAACAGGCTGGGGTCAGACCGCACTTGTTAGTAAAAAGTGGAGTAATTTTAGCCCCTTAAGCAAAAAAAATGAGCTAAAAAGCTCATTTTCTCTATATAATGTAGGAGTAAATATATTATCCACCCTTGTCATTTTTACATTTTAGAGCCTAAATGCCGATTTGCCCCAGAACGAAGCTCCTTGCATTAGATCTTCTTCGATTCGAAGCAATTGATTGTATTTTGCAATCCTCTCACCCCGACATAAACTCCCCGTTTTGATCTGTGAGCACCCTAAAGCAACGGCAAGATCCGCAATCATGGTGTCTTCAGTCTCTCCACTACGATGAGACATAACCGTAGAAAACGAAGCTCTGTGAGCCATATCTACTGCCTGGCAAGTTTCTGTAATGGTTCCGATTTGATTGATCTTTACCAGTAATGCATTGGCAGCATTATCTTGAATG
>JAGRAL010000213.1 GCA_020434605.1 Bdellovibrionales bacterium | reverse complement strand
GATTTCGCCTCTAAAGCCACGCGGGTCTCCAGGATAAGAATTGATCTTTGCGTAGACCATATCACCATTTTTAACATTTTTGATAGAACTAGGAGCTAATTTTAGTGGTTCGCCCCAATGGTTTTCTTTATCTTCAAGATAACCATCGTTTTCACCGCGTGATCTAAAAATTCCAAATGTTTTGTCAGTGGCTCTTTTATCAATTCGAACGATTTCTCCAGAATATCTGCCGTCTTTGGCTCTAGAGACTTTGGCATAGACCTTATCATTGGTCATAATCCCTTCCATAGAATGTTTAGGGATATATACGTCTTCATGTGTTTTATCGTCGGGAATTAAAAATCCGAAACCGTCGGGATGGCGTTTGACTGTGCCGAGTATCATCATGCTATGTGAGCACTCCTTTGCCTATCTCAACATCAAAAGTTGAGATAGTCTATGTTTATTTCAAGCGTTGCAAATGTTCACTTAATACGCGGATCTCTTGTTTTGTATTTTCCATTTGAAGCTTGTCTGCCTCTACAATTTCAGGCGGGGCATTTTTGATAAAGCTTTCATTGTTAAACTTTCGCTCTAAAACACTAATAGAGCTTTGTAGTTTTTCAATAGATTTTTCAACACGCTTTACCTCTTCATCAAAATCAACCAAACCCTCTAAAGGTACAACAACTTCAATTTTACCCCAGTCAGTAGTAACAACATTTACAGCGCACTTTTGCATTTGAGCTGCATCTGTAATGGCACAAGTTTTTAAGCCTGCCATTTGCAATATAAAAGATTTGTTTTCGCCTAAAACCTTTTGTAATTCAGGTCCTGCAATTACTAAGCTTACCTCTAGTTTTTCAGAGTGCTTGATTCTGTTTTCACCACGGATATTACGAATAGCAACAATCACATCTTTTACAATATCTAGCTCTTTTGCTTTTTCTTTTGATGCAATTTTCAACCAATTCTTTTCACTATCAAGTGTGGGGTATTTATCCCCCATGCAACTACCGGACTTGATAGGCATTTTGGTAAATAACTCTTCTGTTATAAACGGAATAAACGGGCTTAATAATCTGAGTGTGCGATTGAAAGTTTGCGCTAAAACCATTTGTGTGGCTTTCTTTTCAGCTTCATTGGTTCCGTAAACAATAGGTTTGATAAACTCTATGTACCAGTCGCATAGATCATTCCAGGTGAAGTGATAAAGAGCATTAGCTGCTTCTGAGAACTTATAATTAAGTAAGGATTTATTTACTACTTCAATGGTATCCGCTAACTTTTGTGTGATCCAAATGTCTGGTAAAGACAAATCGACTGGGGATACACTTGCATCAGTTCCGTCTTTAGGCGGTTCAAATCCTTCTAATACAGTAAGTGAAAATCTGGATGCATTCCATATTTTATTCATAAAGTTTCTAGATGTTTCAAGGCGCTGTTCTGAAAACTTTAAATCTTTTCCACTTTGTACTTGTGATAAAAGACAAAAACGTAGGGCATCTGCTCCCTCTTTTTCAATAATTTCTAAAGGGTCAATGCCGTTACCAAGAGACTTAGACATTTTACGGCCTTGGGAATCACGCACAATTCCGTGCATATATACTTTTCTAAACGGTACATCTTCTTGAAAGTAGAGTCCCATCATGATCATTCTAGCTACCCAAAAGAAAATAATATCATGACCTGTGATTAATAAATCGTTGGGGTAAAATGTTTTTAATGCTTCGGTATCTTCTGGCCAACCAAGGGTGCTAAATGGCCAAAGGGCTGATGAAAACCATGTATCCAAAACATCTTCGTCTTGTTCAATATTTTTTGAATTACACTTTTCACAAGTACTTACTTTTCCTGCAGCGCATGTGTTGTGATTACAGTCTTTACAATACCAAACTGGGATCCTGTGACCCCACCATAGTTGGCGAGAGATACACCAATCATCAATGTTATTCATCCAGTGTAGATAGGTTTTTGTCCACATTTCGGGTTCAAATGAAATAGTTCCTGACTCGACAACTCGTTTAGCTGGAATTGCTAAGTCATTGATTTTCACAAACCATTGCTGCGACAACATAGGTTCAACAACACAACCAGTACGAGAGCAAAGAGGTGTGTTTAATGTATGGGGTTCTTCTTTTACAAAGACTTGCAGTGTTTTTAGTTCTGTTAAAATTTTCTCTCGTGCTTCTTTTACGCTTAAACCTTGATATTCCTTTGGTGTGTTTTCATTTAGTGTGCCGTTACGATTTAAAATATTGATCATTTCAAGATCGTGACGTTTCCCTAGTTGGTAGTCGTTAAAGTCATGGGCTGGAGTAATTTTTACTGCGCCAGATCCAAAATCTTGGTCTACGTATGTATCAGCAATAATCATGATTTTACGATTTACTACAGGTAAGATAACATGTTTGCCTATCAAGTGTTTGTATCTAGTATCTTCAGGGTGAACGGCAACGGCTGTATCGCCTAAAAGTGTTTCGGGTCGGGTGGTTGCGATCTGGATAAAATCAGATGTACCTTCAATAGGATACTTAATGTGATAGATAAGTCCTTTTTGTTGTTGGTTGTCTACTTCTAGATCCGAAATTGCTGACTCTAATTTAGGTGACCAGTTTACTAAGCGTGTACCGCGGTAAATCAATCCTTTTTTAAATAAATCTACAAATGCCTTCTCAACAGATCGACTCGATTTTTCATCAAGTGTAAAGCGAGCACGATCCCAATCTAGAGAAAGACCAAGGCGTTTACATTGTTCTAAAATTCGATTACCGTAAGTCTCTTTCCATTCCCAAACTTTTTCTAAAAACTTCTCACGTCCCAGATCTTGTCTTCTGGTCTTATCTTTTTTCATTAATTCTTTTTCAACAACTGCTTGCGTTGCAATACCAGCATGATCTTGTCCAGGCATCCACATGGCATTAAATCCCATCATGCGCTTATAACGAATCACTACGTCTTGTAGGGTGTAATCCAAAGCATGGCCCATGTGTAGCATGCCAGTAACATTCGGTGGCGGAAGCGTTGCAGAAAAAGGTGGTTTAGTGGATTGATCTAGGGCCGAAAAAAAATGATTGTCTTGCCACCATTTGTAGGTTTT
>JAGRAL010000212.1 GCA_020434605.1 Bdellovibrionales bacterium | reverse complement strand
TTTGGTTTAAGGGATAGGCTCTGGTATCCGTATGCAAAAACAAAAAAGCCTTTTCCGCTTGAGCCTACTGCACTCACTTTTAAAATCCTTATCGACAAAGCACATCCTTTTCATGTGTATAAGGTAGAGCCGCAAAGTCATAGCTACACTACACACGGCGATCTATGGGATTACTTGTTTGACATGAATCATTCTACAAATCCTAACAACATATTTATTCCATGGTGCCTTGAAATGGGTTCTTGGACTTGGATCAGAAAAAATCCATTACAACTATTTTCAAGCCTTGGCCCTTTTCATCCGATGAAACCACATCGCTATCAAAGAATCATGCGAAGACATTATAACTTATTGGATATATTTTCTAGAGCATGCCTAAACTTTAAAGCTTGGAGCCAGGTATGAACATTTTATTATTAAGAGGACTTGTGAGAGAAAAAAGACATTGGGGAAATTTTCCAGACATGCTGAGAGAAAAGGGTCATCAAGTTTTATGTATAGATTTACCTGGTGTGGGTGAAAATGCTGACCTAGAGTTTCCTTGGAATTTAAAAGAAGCTGTAAAAAAAATTCGTCATCAATTTTTAAATCAAAAATCAGCCGGGCCCTATGAGCTAGTTGCTATTTCTTTAGGTGGGATGATTGCCCTAGAGTGGGCAAATCTATTCCCTGCTGATTTTACAAAATTATACTTAATCAACACAAGTGCTGCAAACTTAGGTACTCCTTGGGAGCGTATGCGCCCTAAAGCCATGCAACAATGTCTACAAATCAGTACCGAGAAAGATGTGCGAGAAAGAGAAAAAATCATTCTACAGATGACGACAAATACATTTCATAAAAACCCTCAACTTTTGGATGAATGGTATAAAATAGCCATTGATAGTCCATATACTTCACAGACTGTAGTCAGACAATTGACAGCTGCTATTCGATTTAAGGCGCCCAAAAAAATAAATGTGCCAGTGATTTTATTAGCTTCAGAAAATGACAATATGGTGAATGTAAATTGCTCGAAGCGACTTGCTAAACGTTTACAAGCCGAAATACGCATACATCCTACGGCCGGCCACGATATTGCTGTCGATGATCCTGCATGGCTAACAAATCAAATTTAAAGTGATTTTAGGCGTCTCATTAAAAAGTAAGTAATAAAACTATCATACACACTGATTTCAGAGTTAAGATTGGCTGCTAACAATTTTTCTTTTATAGACTCTGCATGTTCTGCACCTACGATAATAACAACAGGTTTTTTGCGGTCTAAAATACCACAGACATAATCAAAAATCTTTTGAGCCATAAAAACCTCTCTAGCTTCATCCAAACCAATAAACCCAGATTTTAAGTCTGAAAAACTAATTTCATCCAAATTTGTATTAGCATCAAAAATCTGTATTGGATTTTCGTCAAAGGGATAAATTGTAAATGCATACAAACTCATCTGTGAAAATAGATGGATGGTATATTCCCGGCTTGCCTTAGGGTTTTCTAACAAAAATTCATCGATTTCATTGATAATATACTTTGCACTTCTCTTATTAAGCCTAGGTATGATTTTACTAAAAAAATCAACAACATGCTCTTCTTCCTCTGTCATGTTATTTAGTTTGATTAAGCTAGGCATTTTTTGAAACTCATACAAAATGTTTGTCCACTGAATTGCAATATGTCGATGGCCTTCTTCTTTTAGAGCTCGAACTAAATCATTTACCTGAAGATACATACGTAAAATAGGTTGATCGATAAATCTCTTACCTAGCAGACTAGAGTTCTCTAATAAGAAATGGATCTTACCCTCTTCAAAAAGATTTGTTTGAACATAGTCATGAACTTCTTTAGCTGATTCGGTAAAATGAGTCTCACCGATTATTATGATGGGCTGTATATAATTTCCTAAATCACACGAGGGACTTGCAGACCTGGGTATATCAAAGTTAGAGCTAGCAAAAATAAGAGAGAGAAGAAAAGCTTGTATCATCTGATTCTCTTAATTAAATGCAATCCAAAAGATGTCCTAACGGGCCCTGACATCTCATCAATAGCAAGCGCAAAGGCTGCGTCTTCAAACTCTTCTACTGTCTGTCCCTCACGAATAACACCAAGATCTCCACCCTTTTTACCTGAGGGACAAATAGAAAATTTTTGTGCCGCATCTTCAAAGCTCATCCCATCATTTAACTTACGTAAAAGATCATCCATTTCATATTGCTGCTTTACTAAGATATGTTTTACATGAATCATAAAAGTTTTAAATACTCCAAAATTTCAAGCTTCTCATCTTGAGTTAGTTTTGAGAATTGCTTTTCATGTCCTTTATTTGACTGTCCCACACTATCGGTGTCGTATACAAAACTGGTAATTAAATCTAATAAAATGTTGTAGCTAAACACAGCCCGGAATTATGCCATAAAACGAATGATTTAGGTGACTTAGGAAGAAAATTTGAAGTTTTTATAGACTCGTAAACAGGTTGGGCACAGATCACACACTTATATGTCGATTTCTTCTTTGTATATGGGAATACAACTGACGGCGAGACTCAAAATCAATGGTCCGATAAAGAGCCCTGGCAGACCAAATAATATAATTCCACCTAAAATCGTCAGTAAATTTAATAGGGCGTGAGTTTCGGCAGCTTCGCTTAAAACCATCGGTCTAATAAAATTATCAGAAATGCCTGCCGTGATTCCCACAATAGCCATAATAACTGCAGCACTATAGTTATGATTTAAACCAGCAAGGCTTGCTAAAATAAAAGCTACAGGTGCTGCTCCTATAACAGGTACAAATGACAATAAGAAAGTAACAAATACTACAATAAAAAAATCGCCTGTTGATGTAAAATAAGCGCCGGCAGCAACAATCAATGCCTGCACTCCACCAGCAATCACATTTGCTAAAATCACAGATTTACAAGCAAGTAAACCTGCCTTTACCAGCTTCTCCCCTCTGGTTTTATCTAAAAGACAGTGGTCTAAGAATACATTTTTGATCTTCTTATGTTCAATCAAACTAAAAAACATTGTTAGAGTAATGACAAATAAAGCTAAAAAAAGCTCGGGTATCTGAGAAAATAGTTTTTTAATAATGTCCACCAGAAAGTTACCAATGGTCGTTGTCGCGTTTTTTACTAAACCAGATAGATGTGGAATATCTATTCCCAGGTTTTGTGTATATTTTGTTACTTTCACCTGTGCCTTTTCAAGCTTTTCTCTTTCTCCAGAAATAATATCACTTACTGCTTCCTTGTCGGCTAGCGTGTGATTTACAAACTTAACCGTCGCAGCCGCACCTTTAAGAATTACAACTGTTGTCGGAATTAAAAACACCAGGTTAAACACTGTGACTGCAATAAAAGCGGCAAAGTATTGGTTCCATTTTTTACGAATTAGTAACATATAAATTGGAAACACAACCACTGACAATAGGCCACCAATAGCTAGAGACAATAAAAATGGCGATATCAACACAACTACACTAAAAACTAGTACGATTACGATAAGTAGCTTTAGAGCCATGTTTATTTTTGTTTTTGACATTAGTGCATCGCCTTTTTTTGTATATCTTTAATCAATTCTTTTAGTTCTATACTCGAAAAATAATACTTTTTACCACAAAAATCACAGCGAATCTCAGTTGGATCTTCGTTATTACTTAAATCCTCTACCTCTTTTTCTCCAAGTAGCATAAGCGAGTTTTTCACTCTGTCTTCACTGCACGAACAAGAATAGGTCAAAGGATAGTCATGAGAAATTTCATCTACTTCGATATCACCCAAGTATTCTTTTACTAATTTTTTGGCGTCATAGCCATCAGCAATCATTTCTGAAACGCCTTTAGCATTAGCTACGTTTTTTTCTAATTTTACGATGGTAGCGTCGGTATGCCCAGGCATTAACTCTACTAAGACCCCACCTGCTGAGTTTACCATTCCGTTTTTATCTACCGATATACCCAAAGCCACTATGGATGGAATTTGGTGAGACTGCTCAAGATAAAAAGCTATGTCTGAGCCTATTTCACCTGTCTTTATGATAACAGTTCCTCTATATGGTGTTTTTTGAAGCTTCGATATTTGCGTTACATGTAAAAGCCCAATGCCAACAGCTCCACTAACATCAAATTTATCCTCTTTAAACTCAAGATGAACCGCGGGATTAGTAACATAAGCCCGGGTCTTACCGTCATAGCTGGATTCTACAAAAATCTTCCCAATTGGGCCATTACCATCAAATAACAAGGATACCCTATCGTCTTTTTGGTGGCTGGCTAATAGAATACATGCAATCGTGGCTCGGCCTGCTGCAATCACTGCCAATGGCGACATTGCATTAATTTTCTGCACCTCTAAGATCAATTCTGGGGCTATAACCGCCGACACCCGTATTAAACCATCTTTTGATAAAAATCTGTGAACTTTTTCTGCTTTTTGAACACTATTGGCCATAACATAGAGAGTAATGAAAAAGCCTATTCTTGAGAAGAATTTCTTTACCTTCTTTTGCCATAATATAGCGCGTTGAGTTCTCTATTGATTTGTGGCTAAAGCTTGTACATTATCCAGGCTCCAAAAAATACATTGCTCTACAAAAAGGACGCCTTGATGGATTTGCAAAAAGACATTGAAAGTAAAGGTCTACAGATATTTCAAAATATTTCGACCGAGGGTATTGGTTTATTTAATAAAGACTGGTGGTACGGAAAGGTCATGGAATGGAGTATGCGAAACGAACATTTTAAAACACAAATGTTTAGATTTGTGGATGTTCTTCCTTACTTAAATAAAAGTTCTGATATAGCAAAACACTTAAAAGAATATTTTGCCGAATCCGGTGATAAAATGCCGTCGATTTTTAATTTTGGCGCAGGTATCGGTGCTTTAGCTCCAGGTATACTAGCAGGTACGGTAAAAAAGAATGTCACGCAGATGGCAAAAATGTTTATTGTTGGCGAAGACTCAAAAGGTGCGTTTGACAGATTAGACAAATTAAGAAAAACCAATATTACATTTACAGCCGATCTTTTAGGTGAAGCTTGCTTAAACGAAAAAGAAGCTCTTGAATATCAGACACGTTACATTGAACTTTTACAAGGTCTGCACACTCTATCAGAAAAATGGGAACTTAACCCTTTGATCGATGCCAATCACCTGGGAGAAATTCCAAAAGTAAATGTATCTGTTAAATTGTCTGCACTTTACTCTCAGATAAAAGTAGAAGCGTGGGAACCATCTAAACAAGCTCTTAAAGAACGCCTGCGTCCGATTTTGCAAATTGCGAAAGAAAGAAATATTTTTATCAATATGGATCTTGAGCAGTATTCATTAAAACAATTAACTTTTGAAGTTTTTAAAGAACTAGTGACCGAGCCAGAATTGATTGATTACCCACACTTTGGCTTAGTGATACAAGCATATTTACGTGATTCCTTAAAAGACACTCAAGATTTTATACAGTTTGCAAAAGAGCGTAAAACTCCAATCACTGTACGGCTAGTTAAAGGTGCCTACTGGGACTACGAAACGGTTGAAAGCGAACAACGTCGTTGGCCTTACCCAGTCTACACAAACAAAGCCGAATGCGATGCAAATTATGAAGACTGCGCAAAGTTGCTTTTAGACAATTATAAACACATACATTTGGCAATCGCCTCACACAATGTTCGCTCTATCTCGGCTGCTTTAGTACATGCTGAAAAAAACAATGTCCCTAAAAATGCTTTTGAAATTCAGATGTTATATGGAATGGCTGATGCATTTAAACAATCATTATCCTCTATGGGCTACCGAGTTCGTGTGTACGCACCGATTGGAGAGTTAATCCCTGGTATGGCTTATTTAGTGAGAAGACTTTTAGAAAACACTTCTAACGAATCTTTTTTACGATCTAAATTTGCCGAAGGTGAATCTTCTGAAAGACTACTTAGGGATCCAAAAGAATATATGAAACCAACCACAGCGGATTTAAAAAACGATGCTAACTTTCAAAATGAGGCATTTTTAGATTTTGGATATCCCCACATACGTCAAAAAACAAAAGATGCTTTAGCAAAATCAAAAACAATGTATCAAAAGACCTTTCCTATTGTTGTAAATGGAAAAAATATTACAACAGAAAGACAAATTAAAAGTATCAACCCATCTCAATCTGATGAGGTGGTTGGATCTGTATATGTTGCTTCAACAGTAGAAGCAGATGAAGCAGTAAAGATCGCTAATGACTACTGGCCAAAGTGGCGAAAAACCCCTACAGAAAATCGTTGTGCTTTACTAGAGAAACTAGCGAACAAAATGGTAGAAAGACGTTATGAGTTGATTGCATTAATGGTGCGTGAGGTTGGTAAAAGCTGGAAAGAAGCTGATGGAGATGTTTTTGAAGCCATCGATTTTTGTAGATACTACGCAAAGGATATGCGCCGTTTAGACCAAGCTCGAAAGATGGGTCATGCACCAGGTGAACATAGCCTTTATCAATATCAATCCAGAGGTGTATGTGCTGTCATTGCTCCGTGGAACTTTCCACTAGCTATTCTTACCGGAATGGTAACGGCCGCAGCTGTTACAGGGAATACGGTTATTATGAAGCCAGCCGAACAGAGCACTATCATCGCAGCGGTTTTAATGGATATGATTCAACAAGTAGGTTTTCCGTCTGGAGTCATTCACTTCTTACCAGGCTACGGGGATGAAATCGGAGAGTTTTTAGTGAATCACGCTCTCATTTCAACGATTGCTTTTACTGGCTCAAAAGAAGTCGGCCTTAAGATTGTAGAAACATCAGGAAAGACTTTGCCAGGACAACGCT
>JAGRAL010000211.1 GCA_020434605.1 Bdellovibrionales bacterium | reverse complement strand
CTTGTAACCAAAAATCTACGATACTATCCTCGTTATTTAAAGCTGAGTGCAGTTTTCTAGCGGCATCTTCGCAGAACATAAGGTTGCTTGCATTTAAGCGAGCAAATTCTTGTTCGTCTTCGCGCTTTACAGCTGTTTGCACAGGAGTTGCTAAGCTTTGCTCTAGTAAGTCGATAAACTTAACAAAATCAAAATTTTCAATTTCATTGTCTAATCGCAACTTTACTTTTGCTTCACTTCTTTGTGAGTGTGGAGTTGCCACAATATTTTCGCTCTTTCCAAGCCAATCGTGAACGGTATCAACATCAATAGTTTTATCTTTAAATGCGTTTTTAAAATGCTCTTGAATAAGTTGTCTCGAAAGGGCTGCAGAGCATGGGCAAGTACTTGAGTATAAAACCTCAAGTCCAACAGAAATATTAAACTCACCATCTTCAAGTTTCGTATCAATTTCAACAGGGTAAGATCTCCAACCTGCATAATCGCTAAGTAGAGCGGGGCGTAGTACTAAAAGTTCAAATCTCAGCCTAAGCTGAGCACTAGTGCTTAAACCTTTGTGTGAGCTAATAAAGTGAGTCAGTATTTTTTTAACCAAGGCTATGTTTAAGGTATTTTTCTCAAAACTATCTTGAGCTTCTAGAAATAGCCTAGACATGTGAATGCCTTTGGCTTTTGCGTCCGCTAGGTTCACAAACATATCGGCACGAGCTGGCACAGTAACTTTTTGCTCATTAACAACTAAATGTAGAGGAAGCTCTACTGCTGTCATTCCTACTCGATCAAGAGCTATGGCTAAATCCCCTTTAGTGGACTTGGCAATATCTGGAAGGTTTTTTTTGTTATTTGATTCAGTTGTAAGCATATATTCCTTTAGATCGATAGGGCATACGTTTACCTTAAAAACCGTCATATACCAAGTATTTTAATCCTATTTTTGCATAGAACTTTTGTCAGGATATGCTTTTAAGTATTTAGAATTACTTGTAAAAGCGTCCAGCTAGGAACTTAGTAAGGAAAGGGTGTTGATAAGATTATGAAAATTTTTTGTTAGCGATCTTTATCTTCTACCAAAATTTTAACGGCTTGGTAGGCAGCAAAAAAGCCAAAACTTGCAGTGATATAGCTGGCAGTACCGTAACCTGTAGCACAGTCTAACTTTCCTGCCACGTCAGAGGGTTCACAAGAATCGGGTAAAGAGGGGAGCTCAGTAGAGTAAACTGCTTGCACACCAAACTTTGCGCGTTTTCCTCGTGGGAATTCTAGCTTTTGTCGTAAGTACTTTCTTAGTTTTTGTAAAAGAGGGTCATTGATAGTTTTAGCAAGATCCTCAATAGCAATCTTTGTTGGATCTGTCTTTCCACCAGCGCCACCAGTGGTAACAACAGGAATGTTTTTATCGCGGCAAGTTTTTATAAGTAGAGCTTTAGCACTTAATGCGTCTATAGCGTCGATCACAAGGTCAAAGGGGCTAGAAAAAATTGAATCAAGAGAATCTGAAGAGAAAAAATCCTCTATTGTTTTGATGTCAGACTCGGGATTAATATCTAATAGGCGATCTTTTAATACATTGGTTTTTTTTTTTCCTACTGTAGAGGTCAGAGCATGTAGTTGACGATTGGTGTTTGTAATACAAACCTCATCATAGTCTACAAGAGTCATATGGCCCACTCCTGATCTAGCAAGCGATTCGGCTGCCCAAGAGCCAACCCCACCCAATCCTACAATTAGCACACGAGCTTCTTTTAGGCGTAAAAGAGCGTTTTGCCCTAACAAGCGCTCAATTCCCGAAAAGCGGTCTTTTTGAATGGGGTTATTTGCATCTATCAACATACTTAATGGATGGATTACATCGTGAACCTAGGTTTGGAAAGCTTTTTTATTGTAAGGTAAAATGTTTAATATCGTATAAATAAAAAAGCCACAGCAAATATGCTATGGCTCTTTAGAGTGAATTTAGGGGGGCGTGACTTATAAATTAGTGTTATCTAAACTAACTTCAAAGGTTCCTAATTCGTAGTAGTTGTTTTCATCGTCGTCACTTAGTGCCTTGTCACGGATGATTACTGTCGCTTCCCATAGGTTAAGTTGTTGGTCGACTTTAATTAAAGCTACAATTAAATTGTCTTTTTCAAACTCGAACTCAGCTTGGATTTGTGTACCTTCACCAGCCTCACTTGGGTTAACTGTAGTAGAGTTGATCTCGCCAATTTGAACTCTTGGAAATTGAACATCAATTGATTTCGCATTTTTAGAGTCAAAGTGATATGTCTTTTGTACTTCGTGGATGTTAATACTTAATAAAAAGCCGATATTCATGTTTTCAGCAGTACTACCTTGCTGTCAAGAAAACTTAGCTTCAGCTACTTCAAATACTGGGCCTGTGAATGCATCTGTAAAACAGCTTAAATCCACACCGTAATGATTTAATAAGATTTGTGTTGATCTAAGTAATGTTACTGGCTTAGCTGATTGTGCTTGTAAGCTTAGGTCTTTTGCATCTTCTAATAAGGAAGTATCAAGTGCACATGCTGTTTTTGGTTCCCCTGTAAAAGTAGGTTTTCCGTGTGCCTTAGGCTTGATTGCCTCGATTTCGCTACAAGCGATAAAGCCTGACAACGAAAGTACGATAATTCCTGTTTGCATAATTCTATTCATTAGTTTTTCCATAAATTCTCCTCAACACCTATATGAGAAGCAGCCTTTGTGCCAGCCTCTCGCTACTATATTAGATTTGAGGGGGAGGAGCCTTTACACTGAGACAATTTCTGTCACTTTTAAGTTGCCCTCATCAAATGGAACTAAAATAAAAAATCGCCCCCTTCTATAACCACGATTAATAGAAAAGGCCTTTTTGGCCAAGTTTAACAGTGGCCGTGATGGCTTCCCAGAAGCTTTATTGATTTACCATATAATAAAGATAGGATTTTTTTTATCCCGTACTCTTATAGATAAGTTCTTTGTAATTTCAGCCCTCGTTAAGGGAGTTTTAAATGCAGACATTACGTAAGGATTTGGGTTTATTTTCGGCTTTTTGTGTTGTGGTAGGTATTGTGATTGGCTCGGGCGTTTTTGTAAAGCCTGCGATAGTCTTGATGCAAACCCATTCTGCCAAAATTTCCTTATTAGCTTGGATCATTGGAGGACTAATAACATTGGCTAGTGGCTTGACCGTGGCTGAGGTGGCGGCAAGAATTCCAAAAACAGGTGGGGTTTTTGTCTACATGAAAGAAATCTACGGAGACAGATTAGCATTTACTGCTGGCTGGATTTTTACACTAATATACGGCCCTGGTTTGATGGGTGCTTTATCTCTTTATTTCTCGTCACTTGTCATAGGTTTTTTTTCTTTTGATACAAGATATACAATTGTTTTAGCACTAGTCACACTAACGTTTTTAACAGTGGTCAATATCATTGGTACAAAATACGGTGGTTTAGTGCAAAGAGTGTCTACGGTTATAAAATTTGTACCTATTTTAATGATAGGTATTTTTGGCTTAATCTACGGAGATATTCAGCAAAATATTTTTTCTACTGAAGCAGTCAATGCAGCCGAGACATTTAGTTTTGCCAGTTTTGGCTTAGCAATTCTTGCAACCCTTTGGGCCTATGATGGATGGATATTAGTTGGAAATGTGGCGGGAGAGTTAAAAGATGCCAGTCGCAATTTACCTAAAGCAATAGTAGGTGGTTTAGTGGTGGTGATTGTGGTTTATGTATTGATTAACGTAGCTCTTTTTGCACTACTTTCTTTAGATGTAATTCAACAGAATAGTTCAAATGTTTCTTTGTTTGCAGCCGAAACCTTATTTGGTTCTTTGGGTGGAAAAATAGTAAGCTTAGGAATTATAATCTCTATCTTCGGTTGTTTAAATGGTAGTATACTATCTTCTCCGCGAATTCCTTATGCGATTGCCCTCACCGGTAAGTACCCAAGGCTTCAATTTTTAACACGTCTTCATAAAAAGTCGGCCACACCGATTGCGGCTATTTTGCTACAGGCCCTTATAGCAACTAGTATGATACTGCTTGCAAATCCTGATGTCCTAACCGACTTGGCTTTATTTAGTGTTTATGGCTTTTATGTTTTAGTTATGCTCGGGCTCACAGGCCTACGTAGGGCAGACATTAATTTTTCAGGTTATAAGACACCGCTATATCCAATTGTGCCAGCAGTTGCCATTTTAGGTACATTGTTTATTTTAGGAAGTGTGGTTTTAGAAAAGCCGCTACTTAGTGGTTTATCGTTACTGCTATGTTGTATCGGCTACGCTGTGTATCCGATCCTGCGATCCTCAAATGCTGAGGTAGCAGTTAACGAGTAGTCTGGTATGCGTTTACGATAGATTAGAAAGTTGATCTTTCTTTTCTAGGTAGTAATCCCAGTCGCCATCGTAAATAACAAGTTGATTTTTATCTAACTCAAAAACCTTGGTTGTAAATTCACGTAAGAAGTGTCTATCGTGACTTACAATCAAGACGGTTCCATCGTAAGTCTTAATAGCCTCTAATAGAACTTCACGTGAAGCAATGTCTAGATGGTTGGTTGGCTCATCTAAGATTAAAAGGTTAGTAGGGCGAGCTAAAATTTTAGCAAGTACTACGCGGCTCTTTTCTCCACCTGATAAGATAGAAACTCTTTTGTCAGCCTCATCTCCAGAAAATTTTAAACATCCTAAAAGACTTCGTAAATACCCATTACTTGCGTGCGGCAAGCTTGCTTGCACTTCTTCTAAGACAGTGTTGTTAGGATTTAAAACATCCAAAGCATTCTGACTAAAGTAGCCAATCTCAGTACTAGCTCCTATTGTAATATTACCTGATGTGGCCTCTGTATGGCCCGCTATGATTTTAAGTAGGGTAGATTTACCAGCACCATTTACTCCCACAACGGCCACACGATCTAACCTTCTAACCAATGCGGAAGCTCCAGAGAAAACCAAGGTTTCTTTTTTGTCAGTCGAAGACCATATCTTTTTTAAGTCTTCAAAAACCACCACATCATTTCCGCCGCGAGGAGATTTAGGCCATTCAAATTTAATACTTTGTTCTTCGGCGGGGACTTCGATTCTATCAATTTTTTCTAACTTCTTAACTCTAGATTGTACTTGTGCCGCATGAGAGGCGCGAG
>JAGRAL010000210.1 GCA_020434605.1 Bdellovibrionales bacterium | reverse complement strand
AGCGTTACAAGTGGTACTGTGGCCTCGCAGTAAGCATATAAAAGTTTTGCACCATGAGTGATTACGCCGTTCCACTCTTGCTCGGTTCCAGGTAAAAATCCTGGTACGTCAACAATACTAAGAATTGGAATATTAAACGCATCACAAAATCTAACAAATCTTGCTGCCTTTTTACTGGCGTCAATATTAAGACATCCCGCTAAAACCGCTGGCTGATTTGCAATGATGCCCACTGATCTTCCGTTGAAGCGGCAAAAACCAACTACGATATTAGTGGCGTAGTGCTTGTGAACTTCTAAGAAATAACCTTCGTCTACTATCTCGGTAATAATGTCTTTAACATCATAAGGTTTACGAGCTGAGTCCGGTAAAATAGAATAAATTTTTTCGTTTGATCTTTCGATTGGATCTTGCACTTGTAAAACCGGAGAATCATCCATGTTATTACTAGGTAAGAAGTTTAATAACTCTCTAATTAGTAACAGGCAGTGTTTGTCATCATCCGCAGTGAAGTGGCAGACACCCGATTTTTGTGCGTGCGCACTAGCTCCACCAAGAGCTTCTTTGGTTACATCTTCATGCGTTACAGTTTTTATAACATCAGGACCAGTTACAAACATGTACGATGTGTCTTTAACCATAAAAATAAAGTCTGTTAAGCTTGGGCTATAAACGGCTCCACCAGCACATGGCCCCATGATTGCGCTAATTTGTGGAACTACACCTGAGGCCCTCGTGTTGCGATAAAAAATATCTGCATATCCTGCGAGTGCACCGACGCCCTCTTGAATTCTAGCTCCACCCGAATCGTTAAGCCCGATCACTGGTGCTCCATTTTTAAGGGCGAGGTCTAAAATTTTACAAATTTTTTGCGCTTGGGTTTGCGATAATGATCCGCCAAATACTGTAAAATCTTGTGAGTATACAAATACTAGCTTTCCATTGATACGACCGTAGCCTGTGATTACGCCATCACCTAGATAGGCTTGTTTTTCCATTCCAAAGTTTTTG
Source organism: Bdellovibrionales bacterium (assembly GCA_020434605.1). GTDB lineage: Bacteria > Bdellovibrionota > Bdellovibrionia > Bdellovibrionales > UBA840 > JAGRAL01. The sequence goes on along the minus strand of JAGRAL010000210.1, from coordinate 861 downwards.
CATTTGTGGATCACAAAACGATCTAGTTCTACAAAGCTTCCTGGATCAAGTAGAACATCTAAGCGCTTTCGCGCGGTAAGTCTGCCTCCACTTTCTTGCTTTGCCATACGCTCTGGTCCACCACCTTGGATGGATTCATCCATTTTGCGCTCTAATTCATGTAGCTTCTGTTCAAATCCAGAATTTTCCATTTTTGACTCCTAGAATATGCGAGGATGAGTCTAAGCCAGAAGCTGTTTTTAAGGTACAATGTTCGACCCACTTAAGCACCGTGTTACAGCGTAAGTCTAAAATTTTTGTAGATTAAATGGGATCTTGTAAGCAGTTTTTTTAGAAGCATTAATTCTAGGCAAATAATAGGCGCTTATTTTACATAAACGCCTGATTTATATCACGAATTTACTTATTAAAACCCTATAGACCAAGGCTTTCAAGTGAGTGCTTAACGTCCACTTCACCTCTTGAAATCACCGGGTAGTATTCCCCTTCGGAACCAGCAATGATTGCTTCCTTTACTTCTGACATGGTTAAGTCCGGACGAGCTGACCAGATCAGTGCTGCAAGCCCGCTTACTTGCGGTGCTGCCATTGAAGTACCACTATAAAAAGCATGTGAATCACTTGGAACCGTGCTGTAAATATCTTTTCCTGGTGCTGCCACATGCACTTGATTTACACTGTAGTTAGAAAAATCTGCCATTAAATTTCTTGAGGTGGACGCCGCAACCGCAATGATATTTTCTGTGTTAAATGATGCAGGAAAATTTGGGTATAAATCTATGTTAAGTCCGCTGTTACCGGCAGCAGCAATAACAAGAACGCCCGCATCCCCTAATTCTAAAATAGTATCTTTTAGGGCTAC
>JAGRAL010000209.1 GCA_020434605.1 Bdellovibrionales bacterium | reverse complement strand
TTTTTCACAAGTCTATAGAACCTATACTCTAGATCAGGCGGATGCTGATAGCCGTGATGGTGCTTTAGGTTTTAACGCTGGAGTTGGTTTTGAGGTTCCATTTTCTAGAAACTCAGCTTACATTGGAGCCGAAGCAAAATATACGTACATCAATTTTAATGATGAAAACACCTTCTTAAAAGATGAGAATGGTGACTCTACTGGCTACTCGCTAGAAGGTGACTTGTACCAAATTCTAGCGGTCCTTGGCGTAAATTTTTAAAATACTTCCTGCGCACCAATGCTATCTACATTAGATAGCGACTTAGGAATTACCTCTTCATTTACTAAAGCTTCAACATCCACTTCACCTTGTTGCGTACTTAGACTCTCTTCATCCTTCTTTTTCTTCTTACTCTGAGATCTCATAGCAAAAATACGTATCGGAACTCCATCGAAGCCAAATTCTTGTTTAATATTTTTAGCTAAGAACCTGCGATACGACGGATTCACTCCTTCAGGACAATTTGTAAAAGCAATAAACGACGGAGGTTTTTGCTGCGTCTGTGTTAAATAATAGAACTTAACATCACGAGTAGCATACACAGGCGCTGGTGGCTTTCTAATAACATCAAAGAAAAAATCATTGAGTTTAGATGTAGAAATCTTTTTATGTAGTTTTTCATCCATCTCTTCAATCATCTCAAATAATTTCTTAACACCTGAGGTTGTCGTAGCACTGATAAAGCAAACTGGAATATCCGTAAAGAAATGAAACTCGTGAGCAATATTTTGTCTAAATTGTTTTCTAAATTCAGGAATTTGCTCTTCACAAAGATCTAACTTATTAGAAACTAAAATGACTGGCTTATGCTGCTTTAATATATACTCAACAAGCTTCGTATCTTGATCTGATGGACCGATTAATCCATCCACCATTAAAAGCACTAAATCTGCTCTTTGAATAGAGGATTGTGATTTAAAGGTAGAAATTAATTCTACCTCAGAACTCATCTTACCACGTTTACGAATACCAGCCGTATCGATCAAAATATATTTTTTGTTATTATATATAAACTCTGAATCTATAGAATCCACTGTCGTACCTGCGATATCAGATACTAACATTCTATTTTCACCTAAAAGCTGGTTTGAAAGAGAGCTTTTACCTACGTTTGGCTTTCCAACGATAGCGATTGTTAAGCCTTCTCTATAGGTAGATTTATTTTCTTCAAAGTGTGAAAGCGCCCAAACTAAAACTTCTGTGATACCTCTTCTTTGTTCAAACGAACATGGGAAGACGTTTTCGTTAAACTCATAAAACTCAGTTTTTAAAAGATCTTCTTCAAAGACTTTATCAATTTTGTTAACCGCTACGCAAAACGGCTTTTGACTTTGCTGAATGATTTTACAAACCTCACGGTCTTCTGGACACATCCCTGCTCTACCATCAACTACCATTACTATTACATCTACAGACTCAATCATTTCTAAGACTTGCTCTTTGATTTTTACCGAAAAAACATCTTCGGCTTCAGTCAGACCGCCCGTATCAATAACATCAAACTCTCTACCTAACCACTCTCCAGGCTCAATTTGAATATCTCTTGTCACCCCAGACTGGTTTTTTACTACTGCCTTTCTACTATCCGTTAGAATATTAAAAAGCGTAGACTTACCCACGTTAGGTCTTCCAATAATGGCTATTCTATTTGTTTTAGTTTTGTTTTCTAACCACATACCCAAAGTCCTTTAATTGCATAGGGTTTCTTGTCCACTTATCTTTAACCGCCACATGTAGCTCTAAGTAAACCTTTGTCCCAGTCACTTGCTCGATATCTTTTCTTGCTTCCATACCAATTCTTTTTAAATGTTCGCCATTTCTACCGATTACCATGGATTTATGCGAATCCCTCTCTACAACGATATCTACAAAAATCTTCTGTAAAGCAGCGCCCTCTTCAAACTTTCTAACTTGAGTTGCAAGGCCATAAGGGATTTCATCATGTAAGTATTTAAAGCATTTTTCACGAACTAGCTCTGCTGATAAATCTCTAACAGATTCTGTTGTGTAACTATCCGTTGGATACATTGGAGCCGTAGCTTCTGGAAGCAGAGTCTTAAATAAATCAATCAATACTTCTGTGTGAGACTTAATATCTGTCTCGGTAGATACGCCTACCACAGGTACTCCGTAGCCCGAAAACAGTTCTCTTAAAATTGAAATTCGGTGTATTTTAGGTAAATCTACTTTTGTAATCGCAATCGCCCACGGTTTATTTTGCGCTTTCACTGCTTCACAAATAGATGTCAATGTCTCAGGGTTATTAGCATCTAGATTTAAACAAGCTAGTAGTACATCTGATTTATCCATTACATCTCGGTACTCTTCTTGTAAAAATGTGTTTAGGCCTGAGGTAGTACCCACAACTCCAGGAGCGTCAGTAATTACAAACTGGCATTCATCATCATTATAAATACCCATTACACGTCGTCTCGTCGTTTGTGCTTTAGAGCATACTATAGAAAACTTTGAACCAACCACCATATTTGCAAGTGAACTTTTTCCTGCATTTGGAAGCCCTACTAAACCAATAAATCCTGCTTTGTAACTCATAATAAGATCTCCAATGCGTTTTTGGCAGCATCTTGTTCTGCCGATTTTTTACTAACTCCTGAACCTCTAGATAGCCATTTACCATTAAGATAAACTTCGCTGGTAAAGTGCGTAGCATGTGCTGGTCCAATTTCATGTGTAATTTCATACTGTGGTAGCGTCATAACTTGGTGCTGACACAGCTCTTGTAATCTTGTTTTAAAATCTTTTTCATAATCTAGTAGTGGATTTAAGCCAGATATATAATCCTTAAATAGTACATCGATGACTGCTTTCACACTTTCATAGTTTGAGTCTTTAAAAATAGCGCCTATCAATGCCTCGACAGCACAGGCTAGAAGACGAGGTTTGTTTTGTCCGCCAGTTGCTTTTTCACCTCTGCCAAGTAGTAAGCACCTTTCTAACTCTAAACTAAAAGCGATTTTTGCCAGGATTTCTTCATTTACAAGACTGGCTCGTTTTTTAGAAAGAGCTCCCTCAGAATCTGTCGGGAATGTTTTCATAAGACTCTCGCTCATCGCCAGATCTAAGACAGCATCACCTAAAAATTCTAATCTTTCATTATTAGTAAATTTCTTTTTAAATCGCCTTGTAAACTCATTCGCAAAGCTTTTATGTGACAGTGCTGTTTGCAATAAATTGCGATCAACAAATCGATAATTGATTTTGGATTCAAGATCCTGAATGAACGACAAATAAGAGTCGTCTATGGGACTGGGTTCTAACATGGGATTCCTTTTTACAAGAAACCCTAAGATTCAAATTTCCAACGAATTCAGAAAGTTCAATCCTAGGCATTCGCCCAAGTAAGTAGCAAAAAGTGTCCATAAGGTCAATAAGGGGCATCAAATACTCGCTTTATTTAGATTTGAAGGGGTACCCATTTTGCTTAAAGTCTTACGTGAGGTGACCTATGAGTAAGTATATAATTATTACACTATCCCTACTAGCGATGAACACAGCGATTGCATCTGATATGGGGATACAAAAAGAGTGTTACAGATACACATATTTAAAGAGCTCACTAAATCAGACGACGGCTGAAAAATCATGTCAGCGAATTAATAATAAGTATGCCCTAGCTTGCTCAAAGATGACCATTGCTTATCTGCATAAAGAGAACCAAAAGAACTTATTGGCATCTTGTTCGAAAATAAAAACCGAAAAAGCTCTGACCTGCGTAATCAGAAATGCCATACAGGCCAAATCTGATCACGCGCAGAAAATTTCTAAATGTAGTTAGGCTTTTTTGCTCCAAGAAGTGCACCAGCCCGTGTCTTTTACTAGCTGACCTGGGAATAGAGTGCACTTACCAGTGCCATCTCCACTTTTAGTATAAAGTACACAATTTGCACAATGCTGGTCTGCCCACTTTACACCCTGCTTATCTACCTTTAACGAATTGTCTTTAACGTTCTTATGGTCTTCCTGGTAATTTACGTTGGCAGCCATACCCTTACCTGGCTCAACCATAGATGGCTTTCCTGAGGCCGCTGCAGAAGGCGCTTCCTTCTTTTTACGCCCTTGCGCAAAAACGGAAGTAAGTGAACCTGATACCACAGCCAGACCAAGGGCGGAGGCAGCTACTTTAAAGAAATTACGACGATTTAGTTCCGACATAAACGCTCCTTTATTATCTACTAATTGAATAGTTATTGAGAATATAGACTTTTTTAGGCCCTAGTACCAAGAAAAAAAGTCGAATTCCCATATATCTGGCCTGATTTTTATGGGATATTTAAACGTAATGAGAATAGAATACGCAACAGCCAAAGATGATGCCCTATTAAAGTATTTTTTCGAACAAGAAATCATCAACGGGGCCATCGATTACAAAGTTCTTAGGCCGGCTGGTTTTTTTGCACATAGTGCACAAAATTATGACGAAACCAGCGTCCTTAAGTTAACAAATGAGCAAAATGAAATTCACGGTTTAGTAAGTATTAACACCAGGGATGCTCTTATCAGTGAGTGGTCACGCCTTGGATGGATTACTGATCTAAGACTATCTTCAAATCGTAAAGCAATTGTGTATTGGTTTGAAAACTTTTTAGAAGAAATTCAGAAGATTAAAACCGAAAAACACTTAGATCACCTATTTACTTTTATCAACAAAACAAATATTGGCACTTTGAATGCATTCATTCGCCCAAGAAATTTGAGACCTAATTTACCAAGGTTTCATTTGATTTCAAATTTCTACAGAACTTCAATTTTTTGCAAAGTACCTAGCCTAACCATTCCTCTACAAAGTGTTCGAATTAGATCACTAGATATGAATAATATCGAAGCTTTGGCTAACTACTTACAAAAGAAAAAAGAAGGGCGCCTTTTAGCTTATCGCTACTCTGCGACTTTATTGAAAGAACGATTAGAGAGGTGGCATAACTTTACGGAAGAAAACTTTTTGATAGCTTATGACAGTAAAGGTAACATTGTAGGTTGTGCAGCTCCATGGAACGCTAAAGAAACTCAGCAATATCACATTGTATCTTACAGTGATTTTTATCAAAGTATGCAGGCCTTATTAAAGATTCCGTCTAGCATGGGACTCACAAAAAATTTACCATCAGCAGGTAGCACAGCAGACTTTTATTTTTTAACTCATTTAGCGGCAGATAACCCTTACATATTTCACCGTTTACTAAGTGAGAGTTTAGAGTTCTGTAAGCCAGAGCAGTACATTATTTACTCAAGCTTTGAGGGGGACCATATGATGCGACCACCAAAGGACTTTATACATATAAAGCAAAAGTTTGGTTTGTATCTAGTGCTAAACCCTGAAGACAATTTACCCTTCAGTCATTTATCACAACACTTACTTCCTGATTTTGAAGTAGCTTTTTTATAATATTAGTTAGCGACTTCTCTAAATACCGAGTTAATGCTTGGCCAAAACCAGCTCAACATGGGATCTAAGTTGATAGTCTCTTCCACTTGAACATCGTAATACACCACTTCTTCCATCGTAGTGCTAACCAATGTATTGCATGGACCAACATTAATAAAGCGTGTAAAGCTGTGGTCGTCGCGTAAATGCGCAATCACTTTTTGAATATCTTGTTCTATTAAATCAATCTTTTGAAACTCCTCGCCGTTATATACATACGAGCAAAGGTTTTGAGGCATTACACCAGTAGCTAATTCTAGTACGCTAGTATTATTTTCTGGTTGAAAAAGACTCGTCTCTACAAATTCACGTAAACTTTGTTTGCCCGCCATTACTTGCGCTACCGAACAACGAGTGTCACCCGCAACAATGGCATCGATTTGTGGATAACGCTTAAGAAAACGAGAAGCTAAACCAATTTGCACTAATCCAGTTGTTAGTTTGCGAAATTTTTCGTTCGCCCAAAATCTAGAATCATCTGTATGCAAAAATGTGATTAAATCGATTGGCTTTGGACAAATAACATCAATCGACTTTTGAGCCTCTTTTAATGTCATTAATACTTCTGGAATTCTAAGAATGGCTGTTCGTACTTCAAAAAAATCTAGTGATCCGTGTGTAGCAAAAACTAATGCAGTTTTCATGCTCCCCCCCCTAACGTAAGATTATTTTATAACCTCGTAAATCTGCTACCCCTAGCAGCTCTACTTGATATATCTAATTAGCGATAAACGTGCCAGCTCTAATTCTCTGTGGTGCTTTAAATGCAAAAAATGACTACTTTTGATACACTATAATGTAGAAATTACTATTGTATATATAATCTCTACAGCTAAGCGAGAATTTCACTGTCATAAATTCTACTTATGTTCCCCTCTGATTTTAGACTTGGCCAATAGTAAACTTTCATGATCAAATTATACATATGGGTAAATTTAGACGTCTCCCACTCATCGATAGCCTTCGTGGATTTGCCATGGTGATTATGGCAATCTATCATTTTTGCTTTGATCTAAATACCTTTGCGGTTATTCACCAAAATTTTAATTACGATTTTTCTTGGCTTACCTTTAGAGCTATCATTATGTCTTTGTTTACAGGCCTTGCGGGTGTAGGATTTTACCTTGGACATGCTAAATTTTCTTCTCGCAGTTTTTCAAAACGACTTTATAAACTGATTGCATGTGCCTCACTTATCAGTATTGTTACATATTTTATGTACCCAAGGTCTTGGGTCTTTTTTGGAATTATTCATTTTATGGTGATAGCAAGTCTTTTAGGGCCACTACTGGTTCGTATTCCAAAATTTTGTTTACCTCTAGGTATTTTTTTAATTGCCCTTCCAAATTATTTTACCCATGAGATTTTTAGAGGGAGCTTTTTAATTAGTTCTGGCTTGTCTCCGGTAAAGCCAAACACCGAAGACTTTGCTCCACTTTGCCCATGGCTAGGTGTGGTACTTATTGGTGTGTTTATAGGTTATGTGATTGAAAACAAAAACTGGAAAGTTTTATTTAAAGAATCAAAAGCTTTAAGTTTTTTAGGGCATCATTCTTTAGTGTTTTACATGACCCATCAGTTGGTCTTATTTCCGCTAGCGTGGTTAGTATCAATCCTTGTAAAGTAACTATACTCCGCGCTTTGGGCCCCAAAGACGTAAGTGCAATCTATCCGTATAGTTCCAAGATTTTGTCTTTGCCCAGTCTGCAACCTCAAGAGAGGATTTCATCAATTCATCCTTAGTAATAGCTTGTGGCATAAGATAGATTTTATCTGTGAACGATTCATCCACAAACCCTTCTAGGTATTTTTGCACACCTTCGATTTCTTTGATGTCACCTGGATCATTTACAACAAACTTAAACTGAAAGTCATGTTTGATGATAAACTCAACTAGTGTGCCCATATTTAGACGATGCTTTTGATGTTCGTTAAAATGCGGAGATGTTTTTACACAAGAGCTAGCGAGCTTTGGGCTTAGACTAATAAAATCAGCCTTGGTAGGCATATAGATTGTACCATTTGTCTCTACCGTGACAAAGTGATCCCTCTTTTTAATTTCTTCAATCAGTGCTGGCAGTTGAGGCTGTAGATACGGTTCTCCTCCTGTAATCACCACATGCTTACACTTGAAGTGGTCCATAGCCTCTAAAACTTCTGATATATTTCTTTTTTCATTTTCAGGGAAATGACTTGAGTACGCCGTATCACATAGATTTGTTTTGCCGTCAGCCTTTAACCACTCACAGCGAAGATTACAACTGGAGAG
>JAGRAL010000208.1 GCA_020434605.1 Bdellovibrionales bacterium | reverse complement strand
GATTCCAGCGATGCTTTTTTGCAGTCAATGCAGCTACTGTTCGAGCAGCCCAAATATGATGAAATAGAATTAAGCGAAAAAATACTTTCTGGGCAGTTGACTTTATTGCAGGCAAAATTGGCATCAACGTACTGTTATAATTTAAAAAAGTTTAAGTGTGCAGATGATTTATGGAACTACATACTACTAGCTAACCCTAATAGTATAGAGGCTATTACGGGTAAAATTAGAATATTTTTAAATAAGAACCTTCAAAATGAAGCCAAACAATGGTTATATAAAGGCCTTGGTTTAGCTCCTAGATATATTCCGTTACGTGAGCTAGAAATGGAAAGTGGACTATGAGGCATCTATTACTTTTATTACTAGTATGTATTTCATGTACTGAAAAAGTTGAGGTGAAGCACGTCGAATACAAACGGCACATAACACTCAATCGCAATGACACTTTAAACATTCCAGTAAGCCTACGTAATCAATTAGAAGAAGACTATTTTACCCTAAGTACACGTCCGGTAGAGAGAACAGCCACGCAAAAAAAAGTTTTACTAGGAAATTTAACTAGAGAGTATCTTCCCTTTAAAGTTTTTTTGACCAGTCACAAGCCAGTATTAAAAGATGAGTCATATCTATTTAAAACTGATGGTGGTGGAGAAATTGATCTTGCTCAATATCTAAGTGGTACGGTTGGAGAATTTGTTTTGGGGTTTGATCTGGATGAGAAATATACAGCATCTAATACCAGAGTTTATTTTCTAAACAATTTAAAGGCTCAGGGGTGTAGTGAGTATAAAGATATCACCAACTTCTTTTTTGCTACAATGAACAAAAAAGGATTGATAACAACCACTAAGGACCTTATACATTTAAAGCTATTAGTTGGCGCTGTAGTATTAATCTCTAATATAGAAGATAAATACTATATGGGCCAGTTGTACATCACGGACTCTAGAGTTAAAAAAGCTCTTTGCAGGTAAAATATGTCTTTAGTATATGTAAACGGTGTAGTCACTAAGCCAGAAGATGCAATGATATCAGTGTATGACCGAGGCTTTTTGTTTGGTGATGCCATATATGAAGTAACTAGATCTTACGGAAAAATTTTATTTTCCTTAGAAGCTCACATAGATCGTCTTTACAGATCAGCAGATGCCATACAACTTAATATTGGTATTCCCAAAGATGCTTTTATTAAGCAAGTTTACGATTTTTACAAAAAAGAAAACAATGATGATATTTACGTTCGTATTCAGATATCTCGTGGCAACGTAAAAAAAGAACAAATTAGTCTTTTTCCTGAAAATTTTGACCAAGCAAATGTAGTTATGTACTTGCATCCGCTTAAACCTTTTAATCAGGCATTATATACTGAAGGACAGCGCTTAGTGCACGCGGGCAATTTTAGAAATCCTAAAAAGTCATTAGACCCCAATATTAAGTCGGGTAACTACCTTAATAATATAATTGCGCTTTTGAATATCGATAAAGAAAAGTATTCGGATAGCTTTTTATTAAATGACGAAGGTTTTGTTACAGAAGGTACTACTTTCAATATATTTTACGTAAAAGATGGGGTTGTTGTTACAAGTCCTGATGAATCTGATATTTTACTTGGGATTACCAGAAATATTTTGCTAGAAGAGAGTGGTAAGCAAGGCATTACTATTGTAAAGAAAAATTTTACCCTTGAAGACTTATATAGCGCTGATGAAGTCTTTACTACATCTAGCACAAAAGAGGTTATGCCAGTAAGTTATGTCGATGATCAAAAAATCGCTTCAGGCATGCCTGGGGAAATAACTAAGAAGTTAAGTGCTATATATAAAGAGAACATAAAAAAGTACTTAGATTGGGCGACTATAAATCACCCATGGAAATAA
>JAGRAL010000207.1 GCA_020434605.1 Bdellovibrionales bacterium | reverse complement strand
ACCTACACTTACCTTAGGGATACCTGTAGTAACCGGTGTTAATACTGGAGGACCATTTACTTTTACATTCCAAGATTGAGTATCTGATGAACTAGAATCATAGGCCTTTACCTTTAGGGTGTGGCTTCCAATATTAGAGCCATCCGCTAATATTGAATATATAGCTGAACTACCATTCGCAACCGTAACATCATCTATTGTCCATTGATAACTAATAGACTGAGCAGGAGGTGCTTTAGCTACCACTGTGAAGTCAAGAGTATCCCCTTGCTCAATGATAACATCCACTGAGCTTGGTAAAAACTGCGTGATCGTGACACTATCAACATCTTCAAGACCACCGCCGGCAAGGTCATCAAGACCGCCGCCGCTACCACCGCCACATCCCACCATCCCAAAAAGAGAAAGTGCAAGGACGGCAAATAGTTGCGCTTGTTTCTTAAAAGTTTTTAATAAATTCTTCACAAAAGTAGAATCGGGGTAGCAGAAAAAATACTTAAGGTAAAAATGCCTTTTTGTGTCACATTCAGACACAAGTGTATCAGAATACAAAAACCAAAATTAAAGTTATTTTGAAAAATTCCGGTACTGCTCCTCACTTCGATCTGAGAGAGTGAAATAATTTATACAAAAAAACTAACTTTTGTCAGATCTTTTACTATTCTCATTCTATATTATTATGAAATTAAGCCTAACAATTGCCCTTTTTTTAGCTATATATATGCGAAAACCACATTCGCTACAAATTTTCCTTAATTTTTAGCAATCTTTGTAGTTAAGATAGAGTCGGATTAAAAAATTCGTCCGTTATAAAAGAGGAACCGTGACTAACAACAAAAAAACAATATTAAGTGGTAGTACCGTAACTGGTGATCTTACTCTGGGTAATTATATCGGCGCGATTAACAACTGGAAGCAACTGCAAGATCAATACGAGTGTCTCTATTTCTTAGCTGACCTTCATGCGCTTACTGTTCACCAAGATCCAAAAATCTTAAAAGAAAGAACTTATAGTTTTTTTGCTCAGTATTTAGCATTGGGATTAGATCCACAAAAAAATATTATTTTCGTGCAGTCGCAGGTTCATGAGCATGCAGAGCTTGCATGGATTCTTACATGTTTAACACCGATGGGTTATTTAAACCGAATGACTCAGTTTAAAGAAAAATCAGAAAAACATGTCAAAAACATCAATGCAGGTCTATACACCTACCCGATTTTAATGGCCGCTGATATTTTACTCTATCAGGCTGACCTAGTCCCTGTGGGTGAAGACCAAAAACAACATCTAGAACTGTGCCGTGATTTAGTTGGCTTTTTTGAAAATAGATACGGAAACGGTATTTTAAAAATGCCTGAACCATATATTGGTAAAATGGGTGCACGTATTATGTCTTTGCAAGAGCCTGACAAAAAAATGTCAAAGTCAGACGAAAACGAGAAAAACTTTGTTTCTATTATTGATGATCCAAAGAAAATTGAAAAAAAGATTAAGTCTGCCACAACTGACTCAGATACTGTTGTACAGTACGACCTGACAAACAAACCAGGGCTTGCCAACCTACTTACTATCTACTCTGTCTTAAGTGGAAAAACCATGAAAGAACTTGAGGCAGATTATGAAGGTAAAATGTATGGGCATCTAAAGGTTGACCTAGCAGACTTGGTTGTAGAAACCCTTCGCCCGGTACAAGCCAAGTACAGTGATCTAATGAAAAACAAAGACCACCTAAATTCTTTAATGGCAAAGGGTGCAGAGAGAGCTAGAGCCAAGGCATCAAGTACTCTAAAAAAAGTCTACGACTCTGTAGGGCTTTTATAAAGCCTTGTTTAAAACACCAGCTAATAAGCCTAAATGCTTATTTTAATGGCCTGTATTTTTTTCATTGCATAATCTAAATAAGATCGGTAGATCTAAAGAGTACCAAGTATAAGCTGGCAATACGGGCCAGCGTTTCTACCGGGCGCCATAAATGCCTGACTATTTGGAGGGTGAATGCCTTTATTTTTGATTACTATAGCGATTAGCTTTGCTAGCACTTTTGGTTCCTATCCGTTACATCCAGATCAAACCTTAACTCCTGGAAGCCTTTGCACAAAACCTACCGAATATCGCTACAAAGAGCGCATTCCTTATTGTGAACGTAATGTCGACACTAGTTTAAAATACGAAATCATTCATACTTACGAAAATGAATACGACTTCACAGTAGGAAATAACCGCAGCCGATATAAAATCGATCACTACATCCCTCTATGTATGGGCGGAAGTAATGAAGTGGATAATTTATGGCCGCAAGAAAAGCGAGTTTATGAAATAACAGATCCTTTAGAACAAAAGCTATGTAATAAAATAGCAGCAAATAAAATCACGCAAGCGCAGGCTGTGGACATGATCCGACAAGGAAAGATGCAACTAGAGCGAGTTCCTGAGTTAGTTAAACAGGCTGACAGCATGTAATATTTTGAATCTAAAGAGATTCTATGCTACTGGAGTCTCATGATTCATCTCTCAAATATCTCAAAACACTATGGGCCTAAGGTTCTATACAAAAATTCAAGTATCCAACTTAACACAGGCGAAAAAGTCGGACTAGTTGGCCCCAATGGTAATGGCAAGACCACTTTATTTAAATTAATCTTAGGAGAAGAGCGCGCGGATGAGGGCACAGTTACTAAGCCCGACAAGTGTGTAATTGGTTATTTTTCACAAAAGATTGAAGAGATGAAAGGACGCTCCGTACTTGAAGAAGTAAAGTCAGCCGCCGGAAAAGTAACAGAACTACAGTCTCAACTCTTACAACTTGAGCAAAAGTTAGCCGAACCAATGGATGAAGAGGAGATGGCTAAAACTCTTGAGATTTACGGTGAACTGCAATCTGAGTTTGAGCGCCTGGGTGGTTATGATTTAGATGCAAGGGCTGCTGAAATTTTAACTGGCCTAAGAATCATGCCTGAAGATCATCACCGAGACACTTCTACATTTAGTGGTGGCTGGAAAATGCGAATCGCACTCGCAAAGATACTTACTCTTAATCCTGATGTCTTACTAATGGATGAGCCGACCAACCACTTAGATTTGGAGTCGATCATTTGGCTTGAG
>JAGRAL010000206.1 GCA_020434605.1 Bdellovibrionales bacterium | reverse complement strand
AGACTTCCACTATACCACCTAACATAGCCCACAAAATAAGAGCTCTTGGGTCTAGCTTTTGCCAGAAGATAAAGCTCAATAGCACACTAGGTATTAACAAGAAGATAATATCAAATATCTGAATGTGTTTTTTAGAAATGTACGTTCTTTCATTTCGACAATAAGAACAGTAACAAGTTTGCTTCTTTGCCATAATCTAAATGTAGCAAGTATTTCAGTATTTATGAAGACCAGTTGCGCTTGACCAAGGACCAGAATATGACCTTCTTACTCTATGCAATTCCAGCAAACTGCTTCAAACTATAAATATGAATAAAACAATAATATTATTTTTAATCAGTCTTTTATCTACTAACTATCTACAAGCGCAAGAGTCTTATGAAGAGGACTCATATTCATACAACAACATTGTAGACCAACTCAGCTCAAACCGTACAGAAGAACCCGAAGGTTTCGGAGACTTTTACAAGAATGTAAGATTCCACATTGGAGCTGGATTTTCACAAAGCGTATTAAACGTAAAATCAAATGGTAATTCTGATGCGGTAACTATAGGCGGCGTTGAAATTAGATTTGGTATCAATTTACTAAGCCCAGAGTGGATAGCTGAGGGCACGTTAAGAAATTACAACGACACCAGATCAAACGGTGTTAGCTACCAACTACACGAGTTCGAAGGCAAGATCGTAAACACAGCTCCATACGCTAAAAGACTATTCTACCGCGTAGGTAGTGGTATCGCTGCTAGAAATTTAAAAACAAACTTAGAAAATAAATCTTCTAAAAAAGAATATACCACTCCGTCGTTAATTTTAATGGCAGGAAGTGGCATGCAGCTTACTGATCACATCGCCGTAGTGGGTGATGTCGCATTTAAAACAAGCATTGTTAATGATACTGTTGACAAAAACACGCTAGATTTTACACTTCGGTTAGACACTAGCTTTTAGGAGCATATGCTCGACTTCAACGCAGAAAAATTTTTAGGTGATTTAAAATACTTAAGCAATTTTACTCTGCACTTCTTAAGAAATCCTATTGAAGGCATGAAATCCGCCCCTAACTTAGATTGGGGGCAAGTTTTATTGTTGCAAGGTAGTTTGTCATTATTTAGTGGCGTGCTGGCGGGTATCGTATCACAAAACATTATATTTGTTGTATGGGGTTTACTTCTATTCCCTCTTCTTGCGCTTACAATTAGTTTTTTAGTCAGCCTTTCACTACATTATTTAATATTATTCTTCTTTCAAAAAGAATTTCCTGTAAGACAAACCTTTATTTTATTAGTCCTAGCCAACATTCCATTTTTAGTCTTGCGAGTTCTCTCGCCACTCTTTTACACCGTTGACCTTGTTGGCTTTATCATTGTTGGTTTTTTACTTGTGGTAGGTATTGTTGAAAACTACAAATTAGAAAAGCAAAAAGTAATTAAGCTTGTATTCTACTTTATCTTGTTTATTTGTCTTTCTTGGCTGGCTCAGTACGGATATTCTTTAAAGCAAGATTGGACACGAATTTCTTAGCTTAAAATTCGTCGTCCACCAACCTATAGATCTAAAGTTATAATCTAGCGACCTGTTGAACCAAAACCACCAGCGCCGCGTTTTGTATCATCTAGAGTGCTTACGCGTTCAAATTGCGCCTTAACCACAGGGCACAACACCAATTGAGCAATTCGCTCTTGGTCTTTAATTTCAAAAGGCTCGTTGCCTTGATTGATTAAAATAATTTTAACTTCACCTCGGTAATCAGCATCGATAGTACCCGGACTATTTACAAGAGATATCCCATGCTTTATCGCTAATCCACTACGAGGGCGAGCCTGAATTTCATAGCCCGCAGGAATTGCAAACGCTAAGCCCGTCGGGATCAACGCTCTCTCTCCTGGCTTTATCATAACGCTTGTATCCAGTCTGGCTCTAACATCAAAGCCACTAGCGCCTTCAGTGGCATACGCAGGTAAATCGCCCGTAAAGTGTTCTAGAGTTTGTACTTTTAAACCTACATTGATCCATTCCATATAAACTCCTATATTGTTTTATACATTACAAAGTGTGGTCCGACATCGGGAACAATAAACTCATCCCCTACTACTTTAAAACCTAGTTTTACATAAAATGGCAATGCATAGGTTCTTGCGTTACACCAAAGAATTTTATAAACCCCGGTCTCTGCTAATTGATTGATAGTATTCTCAATTAAAAACTTTCCTACGCCCTTACCCTGCTGTCCCTCGTCTACTGCCATGCCTCTGAGCTGAACAAATGCATTGGTTGGCAAAGATAAACTTTCTAGATAATTTGGCAATTTTTTTGTTGTTAGCAGTGTTAAAACAGCGATTGTTTTATCACTATCAACTACAGCAATATGAGAAGTCGTTTTGTCCTGATCTTCAGCGTAAACCGCGCTAGAAATATCGCGACCAGGCCTTAAAATCTTATGCCTAAGTGGTAAGACATCTTCGGCGCTACAGTTTTTGATTTGCATACAAGCCTTTTAATAAATCCAAAACGATTCCCTGCCCCTGATAAATCATAGCTGTATATATTTGAACTAAACTTGCACCATTTTTTAGCCGCCAAAGAATTTCATCACTAGAGTCAATTCCTCCGACACTAATAATTGGCAAGTTAGTATATTTTTTAGCTCTTAAAAGCATTTCCCGAGACGATATTCTAAGTAAACTTCCACTGATGCCCCCGGTTTTATAGATTTCATTTAATTTTTTATCGCTAGCAACTGACAGAGTATTCGTCAAAATCACACCACTAAATTTGAGATCACTAATGGCTTCTAGTATATCTTTTAGCTCTCCCTCGTCTAATTCAGGAGCCAATTTTACAAAAACTGGCTTATCTGTTTTAACCGCTTGTCTTACTTCATTTAAAAAAGATACTGATTGTAAGTCTCTTAAACCTGGTGTGTTTGGAGATGAAATATTAATTACCATATAGTCAGCAAGATCATGTAGAGCCTCAGAGCATAGCCTGTAATCATTGGCAGCTAGCTCATTTTGAGTGACCTTATTTTTTCCAATATTGATCCCCAGTTTTACGTCATTTTTCATTTTTGATTTTTGACGCAAAATATTTGATCTCATAACATCACAACCTTGATTGTTAAAGCCAAGACGATTTACAAGTGATTTTTTCTTTGGAAGTCTAAAAATACGAGGCTTGGGATTACCTGCCTGACCAAGAGGTGTAACTGTGCCCACCTCTAAAAAGCTAAAGCCAATATGTGATAAAAGCTCAATGAGTTCGGCATTTTTATCAAATCCTGCGGCTAATCCCACGGGATGTATAAAGTGTAAACCCGCTACCTGTGTAGGTTTAATATTTTTAATCTCAGAATATTGTTCTTCAAACTTTTTGTAAAATTGCATCGATTGCAAGCGCTTACCTGCTAAAAAAGCAAGTTGATGAGCTGTCTCAGGCGGCAATAAGAGTAGTAAGGACTGTAAATGACTAAACATTGCTCCTCAAAATAGTATACCGAAGTCGTGAAAACAAGTAGAATCAAAATATGCTAGAAGTCAGTATCATACCTATTTTAAACGACAACTACGTGTTTATCATACATAATCAAACACAAGCTGTAGTGGTCGATCCAGGAGATCCGACTCCTGTTTTAGACTTTCTTAGATCCAAAAAATTAAACCTAGTGGCCATATTTATCACGCACCACCACCCTGATCACATTGGAGGAATTGCTTCTATCTTGCAAAACTACAATGCACCAGTCTATTGCTCACTTTATGATAAAAAGCGTATCCCTCAAGCTACACGCCACCTTAAAGAGGGTGACTCCCTTGAGTACTTAGATACCACATTTGATGTACTAGATATTAAAGGGCATACCCTAGGTCATATTGCCTACTACTCAGAGGCAAATCATTGGTTATTTAGCGGCGATACTGTTTTTAGCCTAGGCTGTGGGCGTCTATTTGAAGGAAGCCACCAGGAAATGTGGGATTCACTTCAAAAAATTAAAAACTTACCTAAGGATACCCTGATTTATTTTACCCATGAGTACACCTTAACCAACTTAAAATTTTGTAAAAGTTTAGACACACAAACAAATTGGACTCAGATCGAATCTGACCTAACAAAAAAAAGAACTGATGGTTTCCCTACGACACCTACAAAGTTAGATTTAGAACTACAATATAATTTATTTTTGAAAGCTAATACGCCAGAAGACTTTAAAATTGTACGACAAAGAAAGGATCAATTTAATGGCTGATGCACACACTTATAATTTTGAAATCAAAGAACACCACCTAGATAGTTTTGGACATGTAAATCATGCAGTTTACTTAGAAATATGTGAAGAGGCCAGATGGCAACTCTGCTTAGAAAATAACATCAGCTTTGAAGATATACATAGAGAAAATATTGGTCCCATTATTTTAGAAGCGAACGTAAAGTACAAAAAAGAATTAAAAAATAGAGAAAAAATTAAGATCTTAACTAGTTTTAAAAAGACACGTGATATGTTTTTTGCCATTCACCATAAAATCGTAAAAGAAAACGGCCAAGTCAGCGCCGAAATTGAAATCAGCGCTGCCATCTGGGATATGAAACTTAGAAAGTTGATCATACCTCCAGAGAAGTGGCAAAAACTGCTATTGTAATACGGAAGGGTTTGCTTCTATTTTTGCTGACTCACGAAGAGCTTGTAGCCATTTTCTGATGACCATTTGGCTAGCCATATTTTGTGGGGCATCAGGCTTAACCGCATCTGTCTTCTTAGCTTTTTCACGCCCACTAAACTTAACCACATAGTACTCGTGGCCACTAGGTAAAACTTTATTCACATATGGTTTGTCTGCGCTTAATTTAAACGCCTCTTCCACCAAACCACTTACCTTTCCTAATGGACCTAAATTTTCTGCCGCTAAGTCAAACTTAGGAGACTCAACCCACTTTAAGTGCATTGAACTTAATAGTTGCTCGGCCTCTGACTTTTTGCCTTCTTGCAAGTACGCATCTAATTTTTTTATTGTATTTTCAACTTGCTGTTCTTTAATCCATCTTTCGGCCAAGCCCAACTTTGCATCTTCAAACGAAGTCGTCTTAGCTTCTTTCTTATCTTGTACTAGTAACAAGTGATAACCAAACTCTGTCTTTACCGGTTGACTAACGCTTCCCACATCTAGCTGAAATGCTGCTGTTTCAAATTCTTTTACCATTGCGCCTTTTGCAACATAGCCTAGATTTCCACCATCAGCCTTTGAGCCTGGATCCGTAGAATACTTCTTTGCTTGAGCTGCAAAGTTTTGTGGCGTAGTTTCACTACGAATTTTCTCAATTTCTGATTTAGCCTTATCCCAATTGTCATTTTTAGGCTGAATCAGTATGTGACTTACTTTTACTTTTTCCTCTTGTTTGTAAAGTTTTTGATTTAAAGCATACAGATCACGTAGCTTACTTTCCATTTCTTTGTCTTCTGCAACACTTTTAATCTCTTCCTGACTTGCTTTTGCAGAGGTAGCCATTAAGTCTTTATTAATCGAAATGTATTTTACTTGTAATAGAATTGAACTAGCTTCTTCTTCTTTTTTCTTCTGCATGTTAGACTTAACAATCGATTGTCTAAACAGATCATTTACTCTTGTCTCAGCAAGTTCCTTACGCACCTGTCCTTCAAATTGGGCAGCAGTCATGTGCTGGCTACGTAAAAAGTAATCATATGCATCTTTACTAAACACTCCGTTTTGCTGAAAGTACGGAAGGCCTACAATAGTATGAACTAACTCTTCTTTTGTAATATACAAACCTGATTTTGTAGCAGCTTGAGCCATTAACTCCTGTGAAACTAACGACTGCAAGGCTTGCATAGTTGCCTGCTGTCTTTGCTCTAATGTGTTGCCATAATCTTTGCCATAAAACATAGAGTTCACACGAATTACCTGATCTGTAGCCATTTTAAGTTCAGTTATGCTGATTATCGCATCATTTACGCTAGCTGCATAACCTGTACTTCCTTTAGAACTTCCCAAGTTAGCATCTGACATGAATACAAAAACTATACAGATCATACCCAAGATGATGTACACGAATAATGATTTTCTACGTTTTGGGTTTGTAAATATATCGAACATTTTTCCTCCAGCTCAAGCTTTTGCATTTCACAAAACTTAGTCCAAAAGAGCAAGTGAATTGCCAGCTAACGCAAAGGGCAAAGACTTTCTTTCCACTCATAAAAAACGTTAACTATATACATAGGAGAATCCACTTGAATTTTTTTCGCTTTGATCTCAAAAAATTATTTATCTTTGCCCTACTTATTTTATTGCCAGTGTTTTCACTGAGTTTGCTAAAACCCGGAGACCGTCTATGGATATTTAGACCTCTTGGCAGTGTCACTGGCTTTGTACAAAGCTTATTTGTGAGCTTTTCTAAAACCATACAAGACACAACTGGAAAGTATCTTTATTTGGTTGATATCAACAAAGAAATTGCTGATCTGAAAAGCGAAAACGCAAAATTAAAAGCAGAAGTTATGCGCTTTACAGAAATCGAAAAAGAAAATACCCGACTCAATACAATTTTGCAGTTCACACAAGATGCTGACATGAAACTTATTTCGGCACAGGTCATAGGGATTGATATATTTGCTGAACGAGCTAGCATTCGAATTAACAGAGGAACTCGGGACGGCGTTGAAAAAGGCCAAGCTGTTATTACTAAAGAAGCTGCTGTTGGCTACATTCTAGAAGCCTCTGAAACTACCTCATTGATTTTAGTACTTACAGATCGTTATGCGGTCATTGATGCTATTATTCAAAATTCCCGCGCCAGAGGAATTGTCGAAGGAAGTGGCCCAGATTCTTGTTTACTTAAATACTTACAGCGCTCTGATGAGGTTCAAATCGGTGATGTGGTAGTTACTAGTGGTTTAGATAACATATTTCCAAAAGGTCTACCGATAGCTCGAGTAAAAAATGTATCTCGTAGAAAATCTGAAATTAGTCCAACCATAGAGTTAATGCCGATGGTAGATGTAAGTCGTTTAGATGAAGTTTTTGTTGTTCATACAGTAATAAATGCAACAACTGAGGCTAGCATCCAATGACAGAAAATCGTTCGCTGTATTTAAACATTCTATTACACTTCTTGTTTTTATGGTTTTTAACCGCCTTACAAAGTGGTTTATGGTACAAGCTTTTAGGTGGCTTTCCGCCTCCATTCTTTTGGATTCTTTTTTTATCTTACATTTCTACTTATCGAAAAACCAAAGATCTTATTTT
>JAGRAL010000205.1 GCA_020434605.1 Bdellovibrionales bacterium | reverse complement strand
TGTGTTTTCCTTCTTTTAGTTCAACAATATTTTCTAAAGCTTTAAAATGTAACATGAGGCTCCTATTTATGGTTTTCTAGTAAATGATCGCAAATTTCTCGAACTGCTCCGCGCCCACCTGCGAACTCAGTGCACTTATATTTTTTATTATTCAAAAGTGATCTATGTGCATTTGGAACGGTAAAAGGAAGACCTACTATATCCAATATTCCCGTATCAATAATATCGTCACCCACATAAGCAACTTCTTCTGGTTTTAAATTCCAATCTTTTAGTAGGTCTAAAAACACTGGCTTTTTATCACCAACGCCTAAAAAGTATTTTTCGATTTTCAGAACTTTGCAACGAAGTTCAATGTCTTCTGTTTTTGAACCAGAGATAACCGCAACCCTTATCCCTGCTTTTTGTAAGTTTAATAAGCCCAAACCATCGTGAATATAAAAATGTCTACGCCACTGCCCGTTATCACCTAACCACAAAGAGCCATCCGTCCATACACCATCAACATCAGTTACAAAGGCTTTAATTTTATTTTGCATACGTAGGAAGCTATCAGAGAATTATTAAAAAATATAGCTTTAGTAGCCTCTTGGTAACGAGATTTTGTAGTAAATACTTTGACCATCCCAGAAAATTTGCCACAAAAACGCTCTATGTCAGAGCCTAAAATGCTTATTACAATAATCAAAAAATCCTATTACCACTAGCCTTAAGTTTGGTTTATAGCCTTTCCTACTGGGGGCCATATGCCATTTTTCTTCTTAATTCTTGTCATCTGCTTAATCATAAATTTAGCACAAGTTTCTTCTCTTTAAGCCCGACCTAGAAGGTCTAGATTCACTTACAAATAGTTCAAATTATACGTCATTCTACCGATCTGATCTATGAAACTTTAGTAAAGGAAAAGTCCATGGATTTAGCAACAGTCATCGGCTTAGTAGGCGCATTTTTCGTAATGATTTATGCAGTCTTATTAGATGGAAATTTTCATATTTTTTTCAATATACCTTCTATCTTAATTGTAATTGGTGGATCATTCTTTGTTGTGTTTGCAAAGTTTAGTTTACAGCAAGTTCCTGTGGCTTTTAAAAGTGCTTGGAAAGCTTTCTTTTTCAAACTTGATCCCCTACAAGATATTATCACTACTGCATTTAATCTTTCTATGGCAGTTAGAAAACATGGGGTCCTAGCTCTTGAGAATGTGCCTGTGTATAATGGTTTCTTAGCAAAAGGTGTCTACATGCTTGTAGATGGTTTAGATATCCAGATTGTTAAATCAAACCTAGAAAAAGAACGAGCCCTTACTCAGCAAAGACACGAATCAGCTATTAAAATCTTTAGATCATTTTCGGATGTAGCTCCAGCACTTGGTATGATTGGAACATTGATTGGTCTTGTGCAAATGCTATCGCAAATGTCTAACCCTGATGCTATCGGGCCTGCAATGGCTGTAGCAATTTTAACAACGTTATATGGAGCCATCATTGCTAACGTAATTACGACTCCTATTGCTGACAAACTAGCTCTTAGAAGTGAAGAAGAAGACCATCAACAAGCCTTAGTTATTGATGCTATCGAATGTATCGCATCAGGTGTACATCCGACTGTGATGAAAGACGTTTTACAAAACTATTTACCAAAAAACAGACGACTTAGCCCGGATTACGGAACATCAGTGGCTAGCGCGACAGAAAAGACTGACAAGGTTTCTTAATATGGGCGCAGACAACAGCAAAAAAAGAACTTTAATCCCAGCAGGAGCTCCTGCCTGGGTAGTTACATTTGCTGATATGATGTCTATACTACTTTGTTTCTTTATCATGCTTTTATCCATGTCAGAGCCAAAGCGTGAAAAATTTCAAGATGCTTCAGGTTCTATGAGAAATGCCTTTGGTATTCATAACACATATGTAGAAGAACGCTCTCCGATGAACGAAAAAATTGTAAACCAACAATTTGCACAATCACCTGCTAAACCAGTACCTGCAAATGGTACTGCTACACTAGCAATGATTGACGCCGAGACAGATGAAATTTTAAATGCTTTAAAGACAGAAAAAGATGTAGAAGTATTAAATGATGGTAAGGATATTATTATCAGATTACCAGCAGATGTTGTATTTGCAAACGAACAAGCGTCTCTTCAAAAAAGTGTTTTACCTACACTTAAGAAAATCACTGCTGAAGTAACTAAATTAAATAAGTATATTGTTGTTTCTAGTCATAGCGATAACCAAGATCTAAAAACAAAAGCTTACAGATCGAAATGGGATTTAACTTCTGCCCGTTCAGTCACAGTGGCTTTAGCAATGATGAAGCTAGGAAATATAGATGCAAAGCGTTTTACAACGATTGGACAAGCTGACACTAGACCAATTTTAGAGAATTCTAGCGCTAAAAATCAGGCCAAAAACCGAAGATTAGACATCGTTTTAAAAAACGAAGCTCCATAATTTCAACACCTTAGGTAGCAATAAGCAATCCACATACTATCCATAAAAACATTCAATGAATGTTTTTTAACCCATCTTTAGTCTTTATGGTCTAATTAATGTAGACGGTTTTCAAGGATGAGGACCGAGAACGATGCCAAGGACGGCCATTACATCTAGAGGGCAAACCATGGAAGGTTTAATTCATATTAAAAGTCGTATGAAAGCCATACAAATCAAACTCAAGGATGAGTTTGATCCAGAAGCCCGCAGGCAGCTTTGGTTAGAGTTCGAAGATTTGTATTTTGAATTTTTACGAACGTTGCAAGTCCTAGGTTAATGGGTTGTTTCCTGGTCACGTAAAGGTTCGATGTTAGTTGTTTTCATTTTTTCTCCTTTGGGGGCTGTAACTAATTCGGGTTACAGCCCTTTTTTTTGAGAGAATATCTTTTTAATTATAAATTTTTGTAAGATTGATTTTTGTTTTTCGAAATGATTAGGGATTAAAGAGCTTTTATTTTGGGTTCCCAATAATCTTTAAAATATTGATAAGAAGATCTATCTCGTCCACTAGGCAATGGTTTATTCAGTATATTAGACATATGAAAGTAAAAATGATCCGCAGGTTGGTAAATTATTTTATATTTGTAACTTGCATAGACTTTATCATTCAAGGCTTTTTCTAATCCAATGAAAGTATATCCTCTTTGCTTCAGTCCATCTAAAATTGCTCCCATTAACTTTCCATTTAGAGAATTGGAATGAAGCAAAATAATTTGCGGAATTTGTTTTGAAAATAAATGATCTGAAGCCTTCTCTGCCCAATCAAGGCAATCAAAAATGTGCTGTAAATATAAATCTTCAAGTTTTTTTAATTTGCTTGGATCTTGTAATAAAAATTGCGAGTAATACTGAGCAAAAGCCCAATCCGATGTATCTACCGAAACATGGGCAAGTAATGTCTTAGTGTCTTGAAAATATTTATTGGCAGCAACTTCCTGCTCTAGTGTATTCCCTTGGTTAAGCATAGGAAAACGAAAAGCTAATGGCCAAGGACCATATTTTTTTCTTATAGGTAAAAGTATATTTTCAGTCCTCTCAACGCCAACAAGAAACTCTTGTACAGTTTGAGAAGAATATTTCACATGGTCCCAAGTATGGTTTGCAAGAGGCAATCCTTTACTAGCCCATCTTTCCAAAGTTAGCGCGTGGTCACTGGATTGACTTGCTAGTTTTCCAATTACAAAGCCAGTTGCAGGGACTTGCTCTTTTACTAAAGCATCTCCAATAAGATCTAGAAAATTTGGATTCGTACCAGCTGGCAAGCCCCAACCAGGCAAATCATCAACAGTAATAACAATTTGTTTTGCAGCAAATACATTTGAAGCAATAAGGAGTGGCAGTAGAAAGATTAGATTAATCATATAAAAAATAATAAGAGCAATAAAAGAGGTGTCAATAATCTAATGTTTAATGGCCTTAAAAGTATATATTTCAACTGACTTCTTATTCATGCCCCTGACTGACGCCAGATCGCATAGGCGTAC
>JAGRAL010000204.1 GCA_020434605.1 Bdellovibrionales bacterium | reverse complement strand
AGGCATGCGTGTTGCTTTATAGATGCTTGGAAGGTGTCATGAAATACACGATGTTTATTATAATACTTTATATGTGCTTATTAATTTCTAGAGTATCCTCTGCTAGTGAAAGTTTTTTATACCAGTTGGACTCTTGTAGTAAAAGCCTAGCTACTAAAAACCCTATTGAAAGCTATATGGGGCAAAGAGTATCTATACTTGTAGGTAATGACGGAATAGAAGAAATCACTCCTATGGATAGCTTTCCATTTGTTTTAAACAAATCAGAAGCACAAGAGTTTGATACTTTAGCTTCAAAGATATCATATACGTCTAGCCAACAAACAAAAGATTCATATGTAGTAGAGTTAAGAGAGCAAGCTGCGAGTATTAATAAAGATTTTACCCGAGAAACGCAAAGTCACGAAATCAGTATCCGCGTTGTAGAAGATAACGTAGTGGTAGAATGGACTGAGATGGATACAGAGTGGGACTCTTACTTTTCTTGTACTTATAAACCTGAAGTGATTACTGCAAAAAATTAAGCGGCAAAAGGTATTGTGCCACTATCAATTAGGATGTCTTTTAGGGCATCATCAAATGTATTGTACTTTCTTCGATCTAAACCCACAAACTGCATTCCGTAACCATTTTTGTTAGACTGTCTGATGACTCTTGCTGAAGTTCGTACTTCTCGAGTCTTTAATAAAATATTTAAATAAACTACTGCACCTGGATTAAGTGATTGGTCGCAATCGATTAAACAACCAGTGTTACTAATATCAATGATTTTTGCATTGATATGTTGGTTAGCTAAACCATCTTTAATAGAGCAGTTAAGATCAAGTTGATACCTAGAGCTAGCAGGGGAGAGCTCAAAAGAATGCATTACAAACTGAACATGTGCCGCTTTTACTGCAAACAAACATAAAGATACTACAGCTAAAAAGTATACATATGTATTAATAGATGCATCAAGAGCAACAACGCTTAACATACAAAGCCCCGTCAATACGCTAAATGCTTTGTAATAATTCACAAGTCTTCTTCTAACTGTAAGTAGAGATTCAAATATAAAAGAAGCTCCTATTAATAAGGTAATTACTAGCATCCATTTGTGAGTCGAAGCTAATTGCTTCGCCTGCGAAATAGCGCATAAGCTTACTAATGTGATTGCTATAATTCCTAAGACATGAACAGAGAGCTTCTTCCACTTAGCCATTTGATCTTCCTATGCTACGCGTGCTTTATATTGTTGTAACTTTTTATCAAAGTCTTTAGCTTTGTGTCCTTCGCCAGTAATTAGGCCTTCTTTGTACCACGTGAAGTGTTCGTTGCAAAAATTAGCTCTAGTGTCGCGCTTAGTGCAACCATCTGCACAACAACGAGTGATCGCAACAACATTGTTTTCTTCTTTTTTTGGATTCTTACCCATGAATTACTCCTTAGAATATAGTAAAGCCCATATTCTTTTCGGCAGGAGTAAGGAGATCTTTAAGACTAGTTTCTAGTTTCAGGACTTTTTCTGTACTAAAGTGAGGTCGACCTTGGGCTTGCAAGTTATTGATAATATTGGTGTATTTGTAAGTTGTATTTTTGTCTCAATTTTAGCTGTCATATTCCGATACATATATTGAGGGTAAATAATGAAAAAATCGATTTATAGTAGCTTATTATTGTTTTTATTTTCATTGTTAATTGCTGTTTTTTACCAAAACTGCGGCGATGTTGGTGGAACGTCACCTTTTAATATTGATGATGGTGAAGATCCAAATCCAGGAGCTACGCAAACCGGAAATTACTTATCTTTACGATTTGAAGGAAACCCTATCGTACAAAACCGCATTTTGACGGCGAGCTTTTCATGTAATTATACACCATTTAGCTATAATTCGCATGTTGTAAGTATAAGTGTAAGTGGTACGAACTTTAACCAATCTTGGACAACATATTGTTCGGGTTCAAGTTTTACAATTACTAAAACTCTATCTAGCAATTATAATTCTTCAAACACTCATACGATTACTGCTGTGTTAACTGGGATCGCTAATAATGGTGAGCCTGTACCGGGTGGTGCAGCTGCGACTACTACAGCAAGCATTGGTCAAGGCTTGATTTATCCAAGTTCAACAGAAGCGATTACACAAGATTTTAATAATTTAGCAGAAAGTGGCTCAACGTTTAGAGATGTTGTAACACTTAACTCAGTACCACAAAACTACTATCCATACACAGCTCTTCGAGGCAAATTAGAATTTACTGTGAGTTCAGCTATTCCACAAAATACGGGAACCTATTATGGTATTCTAGAATTACTTCCTTATGAGGTGAATGCATCAGCTTTATCAGAATATGCTATGTCAGTTTCTAGGTACATAGATAGTACTCCATTTGATCAGCATGAATTGATACAAAGTGGCTTTCAAGGAAATACAGCGCAAGCTCCGGCACAACAGCGAATCCCTGCTTTTACAGCTGATACTAAACGCGCCTTCCAAGTAGGACAAACTTATGTAGTTGATTTTGTCGTTAGAAAAACTGGTACATATTCTATGAGATTTTATAAGAAGAGTAATAGCAGTGAAACTCTCTACTACGCGAACGAAGCAAATCTCGAGGGATTTAACACTAGTTTATTCGGTACAACTCCTATGAAAATACGACTAGGTCAAACTTCAGTTAGTACCGGCTACCATTCTGGATTTAATTATATTCATTTAACTTACAAAATTTGCGGTTACTCAGGAAATTCGTATGATACGAATTGCTCTGAAAGCGCATTACCATAAGGGCGTAGAGGAATTTATGAAAAAAATGTCGACTCTTAGTTTTATCGGTCTTGCAGTATTTGTTGGAATGGCAGTGATGTTTCAAAACTGCTCTAAGCCCATACAAGATACAGCAGGTGGTGGTGAAGATCCACAGTGTGTGGGTAGTGGATGTAATCCAACGCCAAGCGGTAGTATTAATGCAATCATTTCAATGACTGAAAATGGCTCTTACTCTAATGAAGTAGATATGGATAAGGATCACTATGTGAGGTACACAGGTTTTGCTAGTGCCACTGATATCTATGCCTGTGCACAAATCTTTAACGGTGCTAATCCAGATTGTCCTCCAGAAGATCATAGAACAATCGGTCAAGATCAAGGTTTTACATTTATAAACGGAGTCGGTCAAAAACGCGAAAGCGCTTGTCAGCTGTCTAATTGTACCTTCTTTAGCCATACCACGTATTATGGAACTAGTATTCAGTTAGAAGTAGCTAATGCTGACTTTACGAAGAGAATTAAGAGAGTCTATTATATTAAACCTCCGCATTTATCTCCAGGTTTTAATGAGGTTGCAGTTTGGTATACTTATAATAGTGATGGTCGAGATAGAATCATTAGCTGGGGTCAGAATAGAGACTCTATTGGAAATAAACTTACAACTTACGTAGCGGCAGGAGAGCGCTTTTACTCTCACTGGTTTAACGCCGGTTTGCCACTACAGGTATGTATAAAGACATTTACTGGAAATAGTGTGCCTAGCACCTCAGGCTGCGATTGGGTTTCGCCTGACTTGCCAGTTACCGTTACTAGTAGCGATGGAAAACATAAGTACAATGAAAACACAGATGGCTTTCCTGCTGGCAGATACGTAACATTTTTCAGAAATGCTAACTCACAAACAGTCTATTCTCATGCAACAACAGTAATTGTTGCTGAATAGTTTAGTTTTTTACTCCGTGGGCTCGTGATTCAAAGTAGCCTGCGGAACTCATTTCCACAAAAAATGCTTTCTTACACATTTCATGGATCTCACCAGCGTCTACATATGTCATGCCTGATCTAATGCCGCCGCAAAGCTCGTTTACAACATCTTTTGTATGACCCTTGATATTGATCATTGTTGCTTCGCCTTCAGCAGCCATGCCTTCAGGAACTCCTCCGCGCCAAGAGTTTTGCGCGGCCTTTGAAGCCATACCACGATATTGTTTTTTACCACTTTTAATCTCTCCAGGAGATTCTAAAGTACCAGCCAGTAGAGAACCAAGCATAACTGATTCTGCTCCCGCACAAAGGGCTTTAACAATATCGCCCGAGGTTTTTACTCCCCCGTCAGCAATAAGAGGTACATTGTTTGATTTAGCCACTTCTGCACAAAGAGCAACTGCCGTTAATTGTGGGACCCCACAACCAGTAATGATTCGGGTTGTACACATAGATCCAGGTCCAATTCCTACCTTAATAGCATCAGCTCCAGCCTCGATTAAGTCTTGTGCTGCCTCAGGGGTTGCAATGTTTCCTGCAACGATTTCTACGTCAGGAAAGGCATTTTTTAAGTCTTTCATAGTTTCAAGCATGGCAATAGAGTGGCCATGAGCAATATCAATAGTTAATACATTGGCACCGGCTCCGATCAATGCCTTCGCTCGGTCCATATATTCGGCATTAACCCCAACGCTAGCAGATAAAATGCTAACTCCAGCATCGCGTGCTTTTTTCATTTCATTTACTTGCTCTTCAATGGTCATAAAGCGGTGAAGGATGGCAACACCACCTAGCTTATGCATAGCAATCATCATTTCTGATTCAGAGACAGTATCCATATTGGCAGCTATAAGCGGAATGGTAAGTTTATGCTTCTTTGTAAATTGAGTACCTAAATTAGGATCACGACGAGATCTCATGTTTAGTTTTTGAGGTACAATCAGTACGTCATCATACGTTAAAGCTCTAGATCTATCGGCAATCTGCTGCCATTGAAAGCGTAAGGACATAATTACTCCTGAAATTCGGTTTGCGCCCTAGGGTATATAGCAAAGAAATAGCAACCAATGAATAAATAAATGAAAATATCGATAAAAAATGTCGCTGTAAATACAAAGAAGTGATTGATTACTCCCTCAGGTAGTACAGCTGCGATTAGAGCGTTGCTGACAAGAGCGAAAGCGATATAAATAAGGTAGATAATAAGTAAATTCTTCTTATGTCCCATGGTTACGCGTCTTGAGGCCTCTAGAGCATCCTCATTTCCAAGAGCGTAATCCTTACTAAATAGAACGATTTGTCCTACAAAAAGTAGTTTAAAATACTCGATAATCCCAGGGACAATTAAAAGTAGTGTCTTAAGTAAGATAGGAAGTACACATCGTAAATACTCTGCAAAGACCTGGGTAAAGTACTTCTTGATAGACTTTAAAGACATATGTCCCAATAATTCCTATACCCACCATAAAGGTGCTCATCATTAATAAAATTAACATTACAATTAAAGTTAAACCACTCATTAGTTTAAGTCCAAACAAAATGTAACCTACTAATGCGATGATTCCATAGAAT
>JAGRAL010000203.1 GCA_020434605.1 Bdellovibrionales bacterium | reverse complement strand
CTTTTTGTTTACATATAACTTTATAATCAATTTTGCCATCATAGTTTCGATCCACTAGCTCTTCTTTTTTAAAGCCATTAACATCAAGCTCTACCTGAAACTCTGGTTTTCCATCTTCATTGTAATCATAACGAATAAATCTAAGTCTACCGTTATCATCAAACTCTCTATAGTAGTCAGGCTTTCCGTTCCCATTAAGGTCTAATTCTAAAGACTTAAGGTCCTTTATGGCACTTTGCAACCTACTATCTTTTGGTAAATATGTAGCAGCAAATCCCGCTTGTGGAATAAGCCATACCAAGGTCAATATAAACACTCTTCTACAAAGGTCTAAAAGCATATATACCCTATAATAGCCCTAAGTAATTTAAGGCGTAAAGTCGATTAGTTTATACGATGAATATCAAGACGTACGTACACTCAAAACCTGTCAGATTCTTTGCAAAAAGTATCGTCTTTATTTGTTTAAATATAATTGGTTTTTACTTTAGCTATCAAGGATTTATAAATGATGAAAATACTAAATTACTTTTAAGTAAAGTCAATATAGATCAAAATATCGAATTTGCTAATACACAAATAAAATCTCTGTCACATTCATTAATCGTAAAAAACTCTCTTCGGTTTGCGACCAAAGATGTTCTTAAAAGCACTACTGATTACGTCTTAGTTGAAACAAAAGATCTAGGCTATATCGAATACACAAGTCATTTAAAGCATTTTAAAATTAGATTTACAAATGACCAGATACAAAACGAATCTGGTTTATCAACAAAAATAGAAGCTGAAGTATATGATGCCAGCCAAAAAATAGGAAATATAGAGGCAAATCTTGATCTAGGCTTTTTATTGCAAAGACTTAGTCTCAGCAGTGAATATAAGGCTAAACATTCAACTTCACCCACTACATCTTTATTTGAACTATGTAGTCCACAGGTAGTGACAAAAACACAAGTTTTTTATTGCCATGAGTTTTCAAAATCATATCTAGTTAAAGAAGTTATTCCCAATGGAATAATATATTTAATAGCCTTACTTTTGTGCATGACTTTACTTTATAAGTTTTATGAAAATATTAGTAAAAAACTACTATCAAAAGAAAAACAAGTTCAGGCCTTTGAACAGATCGCCCACGATATCAAATCACCTATTACAGCCCTATCAATCATTTCTGAAGCTAAAACGCTTGATTCTAGAGCACAACCGCTTCTTAAAACATCAGTGGACAGATTAAAAGAAATTATAAATTCTAATGCTAATAAAACTACAGATAAACTTACAGAGGCCAATCTTGATCCACTAATTGAGTCTATTTTAAAAGAAAAGATGGCTATTAGAAATGATATTACTATCAACTATTCATCATCTCTAAAGTATAATTGTGTTCTTGTTGACCCTATTGAAATGAAGCGAATTATCTCAAATCTAATTAATAACTCAATAGAAGCGATGACTGACAATAAAGTCATTGAAATCACTTTAGAGCAAGATAAACATAATTTAAAACTACAAATTAAAGATCATGGTAAAGGTATCCCAAAGGCTTTACTATCTAAAGTTTTTGATCGAACATTTAGCTATGATAAAAAGCAAGGCTCGGGCTTAGGACTTTATCACGCCAAAGACAATATCACTAAATGGAATGGCAGTATTCAAATTACCTCACTTGAATCTAAAGGCACGGTAGTTACAATCACTTTACCGTTTATAAAATCTAAATTAAAAGCTTAAGACGTCTAATTTTGAGACATCTTATATGGTTAATATAGCACCTACTACTAAAGTCTATATGTTTATATCCGATAACTTACTATGCACGTTATCTCTTTGGTCTCAATAGTTTTACTACTTGCACTCGCACCAAGACTTGAGGCTCAGGATTGTTCTCGTTCATGGAGCTATACTTCTAATTTCTTCGCCTCCACACGCGCTGACAAAGCTCGTGAATATCTACCCTCTCCAGTAAAACCTGTCGTTGTAGCTATTGTAGATACAGGGGCAGATATCAATCACATTGGGCTTAAAGATCAACTTTGGGTAAATAAAAAAGAAATCCCAAACAATGGGATTGATGATGATAAAAACGGTTACGTTGATGACATCAATGGTTTTGATTTTTATAAAGACAAAGGCGGCTTCTTAACAGAAACCTCCGGCACAAGTCATGGCACCCATGTTGCTGGTATTATTGCCGCAAATCCTAATAGTGGTGTTTGTGGGATTGCCAGTGGCTATGTAGACCTAATGATTTTAAATTTTAATAAGCCGTCCCCTAGATCCGCTTCTGCTTTTGTTCGTGACAGAGAAGCTCTAGCACAAAACATCGCTTTAAGTATTAGATATGCCGTTGATAATGGCGCAAGTATTATTAATCTATCTTTAAACGGAGATAAGCCTGTAAAAATAGAAGAAGAGGCTATCAAGTACGCTAACTCAAAAGGTGTACTTGTTGTAACGGCTGCAGGTAATACCACATCAAATAATGATGTTACGAAAACCTATCCTGCAGACTATAACCTTCCTAATATTATCAGAGTCGCTGCCATTGATTCAAATGGTCGTATCCCTTACTTTTCCAATTGGGGTAAATCCTCCGTTGATATCTTAGCCCCAGGTGTGGGTATCATCTCAAGTGTTGTGGGTGATAATTACCTAGAAAAGGACGGTACCTCTCAAGCTGCTCCCCATGTATCGGCAGCTTTAGCATTAATAAAAGTGCAGCACCCCACTTGGTCTGCAAAGCAAGTAAAATCTCACTTACTATCAAGTGTGGTACCAAACCCTTACTACAAAGATAAGATCAAACAAGCTGGTAACTTAAATCTATTAATGGCACTGCAGAGCCCAGTTACCAAAGACATTACTGAGATCTTTAAAAGTCAAAGTCTTGCTGTGGATTCATTTGCAGATAAAGAGGGTAACTTTATAAAAGATGTATCTTGTCTTCTATGTGGGCCACGTATTTTATGTGGAAGTGTAGATATCAAGGTCAAAGAAGAAAACAGAGAGGATACTACTTCTTTAAAAGCTGTTTGTGAAAAAAGAAATCTAGAATTTTTAGTCAAAGAAAGTGCTAGCTCGATTAATGATTCAGAAATTGGCTTTTTTAATTTGATATCTGAAATTTACGCCATGTCACCAACTGAAGAGGGTAAAAAGAGCTTAATCTCTAACGGTTTTTTACTATCGGATTTAATTAAGCAACTAGGTTTTCAGTCTTATAACAAACTTCGATCAATTCACTTTTTAATCCCTGTTTTATCTGTTAGGGACTACAGCAAATACTCTAATCAAAATGATAGCCTTGAATACTATTACCCTGCTTACATTCAAGACTTGATCAATACCCCATCCCCACTACTTGAACACAAGGGTAATGCCTACTTTGTAACTGGCACCGTACCCTCACCTGCAATTATGGATAGAATGACAAAGCTTTTACCCATTTCTGATACCATTACCTATGCAGCTAATGTAAACCTAGAGAGCTTATCCATTTATAAGTTAGGTTTAGCGCCAAAGAAAAAAAATGATAAGCCATTAATTGCCAAACTTTTAAGGCCACTAGAAATACCCAAGATTAAAGACTTAAAAGAGATTCGTAAACAAGTTTACTTGAAATTAAACGAACATCACTTAGCAGATAAAGATGTTAAAAACTTGATACCTAAAAAATATCAAAATAACCCTGAATTGATTAAACACTATCAAAGTTTACTTTCTAATCCTGCAACCATTGTTAGCTCTGCTCCTGCAAAACGTGGCGCTGAGAATAGCAGTTCAAGATCTAGTGTGGGTAATTTTTCTGCCCCAACACCTAACAAAAAAGCTATCCTTGGTAATCCTGATCCCCAAGTTGTTGCCATTCAACAAGCACAAATTAAAAAAGTATCCATTATAACAAAACGAATAGAGAGAACCCCAATATATCAAAACTTTAAAGCCACAAGTGAAGTGAGTCAAAAGCGACTTGAGAGCCCAGTTGTTGCAAGACTCAGTCAAGGTAGCGATGTAAATGCTTGGGCTAGACGTTATCCTGATTATAACTTAGCGATCAGAGAAAAGAACCCAGCCTACTTTACTAGTAAATCAAGTAAAGGGACAGAGGCACGAGTAACAAGAGTAAAACCTATTCAAAGAAGAAGTATGGCTAGTGGGTCAGTGGCAATGCCTGTAATGCCAATAGGTAACTTTAGACAAAGTGGACGAAGTGAACTTGCAATCTCTCAATATAGTGGTGGAGGAATCAATAGACCTGCCCCTCTTATTACTAACAGAGCAAGCACTACTACTGCTACTTTGCCAGCTAAAGTAAGCCCTAGTACACAACCAGCTACTAGTGCTTCTGCAAATACTATAAAAAATAGTCCTGTGGTGGCAGCAAAGACTTCTTCTCAAACTCAAGCGTCTACTAAAAGGCGTAGAATAGGTAGTCGTGTTGAGGTAACAGGAAAGATTAAGTGTAGCCCAGAGAATTGGACCACATTCTTAACTGAAGTTGTTGCTTTTAGAGGACCAAGAACTCAAGGTGAAGATTATTGTACGCAACGATACAGTGACAACCTATTTTGTAATGCTATCACTGGTGAAGAACAACTTAACTACAACAAAAACTGTATGGTCGATGGTTTAGAATCTACCTCTTGTGCCCAAATTGCCTTTGATGAGACAGCCAAACTTTGTAAAACCTATATCGATTACGGTAAAGAAAATCTAACACAAGAAGATCTTAGTAACTGTTACGCGGCCTTAAGCACTTTTATTTGTGCATCCCCTGCTTGTGAAGGTGAGGTTTCATACGAAAATGAAGACCTAGTTAAAGCACTAAGTCACAACGGTTTAGATGGCTATTTAGCAAGACGAGTTCAACTGCGAGGGCCAGCAAGTACTCTATCTACTTTTATGCCACATGATAGAACGTTTAATCTATTTTTAGGTGATAAGTACGAAATTGCTAGCTGGAGTGATGATATGAAGAAGAGTCGAATCAACTCAAAATATGAAGATTTAGTGGGAAGATATGAGAAAATTCGTATTTTTAATAAGCTATACCCTAAAAATGCTTGCCATAAAATTAGATCTGGTAACTCAGCAAATGATGGAAGATACTAAAATTCGCCATTATAAAACTCATCGCGTTCTTTGTTTAAAAAACATTGGCCTCTAGCACCTGCATTTTTAAAGCAATCTTTTTCGCAATTATAAATCATTTGGTGCTCTGGGTGGTCTGCCCCCTGATACCCCATATTATGCATCAGTTCATGCCATACTGCTGATTGAAAGTTTGTTTTATCACGCCTGTTACGACCTTCACCTGAAGACATTATGCTCACAAATGGATGTGGTAATACTACTGTCTTATTTCCTGATATGAATACCCCTGAGCCGTCATCACCGCCACCAGAAGCATAACCATAGGCACCCTTTGCACCTAGTTCTTCTGCGTCCAGTAAGTCTTCACAAATGATTTTAGGTTTCATATATTCTGGCGTTTTATAGTCAACACAGGGGGTTTTTGCTCCCTTAGACGTATAAAACTCATCGGCTAAAGTAGCTTCGCAGTCATAGGTCTCTGGATTCCATGTAAATGTGGTAGTTAGTAAATTTAAAGCTCTTGGAATATGGTTTCCATACACATATGCCCTTGGCTTATTGTCTATTTCTCTATTCAGCTTATCCCAGGGCGCTTTCTTCTCTAAAAAGTCAGTAAAACAAGTCATACCTTTGATTACAGCTTGGGTGACTTGATTCTCAACATCATATTCTTTACCATACTTTTCTTCACAAGATTTATGGATTAAGATACCTACACGAGAAACTATAAAATCCCCTTGTCTACGCAATCGTCGTGGCTTTCTAATGGCTTTATAAGTATCTAAAAGGTTCGTAAAGGCATTATAGTCTTTTTTGTAACAATCCCAACAAAGTTGATGTGCACCTTCGGTATCGGTAAAGTACTTTTCAATTCTTGCTGGGTTTTCTTGTTTTAACTTTTCTAGTTCGTCAATGTACTTAAAATATCCCTTAGCAGTTTTGTAAGTTTTTTCTGCCTTCCTGACCCATTTTCCATCACTAGATCTTGCTAGGTATGTTTCAGTGATTTTATGTTTATCTTTTTTAGTTCGTACTTGATACGCCTCTTTTCCATTTTTGATCTGTAGACGCTGTAAACAAGTATCGTCTGTACATTTATAGGTTTGATCAAATTTTCCATCTAAATCCACATCTGTGTTTTCTAAGATAACCTCATTTGATCTATTAAATACTACCCTCTGGTAAAGCTTTTGATCTTTATAGTATAAAACTTCAGTGTGTCCATTAGCTAAAAGCTTTCTAAAAATATCAGGATTACCGTCCCCGTCTATATCTAAGGCTTTTTGTTTTTTAGAGATAAAATCAATTAGGCGGTCTTCAAACTCACTTACTTGATTAGTTGTGCTAGCAATACCTCTAGCTTGTATTTGATAACAGGCATTTGTTTGATCCATACGGCTCTTATCATAGAAGTCAGAATGACAGACTTCTGCCTCTAAAGACCAAGCTAAGGACAATAAAAACCACATAGATTTAGTTTACATGGATGTTTTTGGTTTTAGGACGGCTTTTAGAGAAATGTAGCCTTGGGTCTAGACAAAGGGTCTCGGTTCCTTTTCATGACTATGAAACAAAGACATTTCTATTAAAGTATTCATAATTTAAACAAAAAGCAGGTAATATACCGGCTTTGCATCAGACATAAATATCCGACGCAGTGTGACCCGAAAAAGGAACCTGGTACCTTTGGTTAAGCTGCCGTTTTTACGGCTAAGGTATTTTCGGTATCAGAACTGATCACCGTGGACACTACGTATGATAGTAGTTGTGTAAAGCGGATGTCTCGGTCAGAGAAGGACGTTTTTTCTTTCGGTAGTCTTGCGGATAAAACACCGTAAAACTTTCCATGACGCCATACTGGAGCCACAATGATCGAATTAAAACTAATAGATTTTAATTTTTCTTTTACAGCTGCCATGGCAGGGTCGCCGTCCATGTTTTCAATCACAACCATTTTTTCTGTATTCATAACGTGAATGACTTCAGCGTATCTGTTCAAATCAATTTTTAGACCAAAAAGTCCACGGTCATCACTAGAAATCATCACATGCCCTGTTAACCTGTCTTCATCACACTTAATGATAGAAACACGAACAGCCTTTAAAGCTATCTCAAGCATTTTAGAATGGTTAAACAATATATCTTTGATTCTTTTTGGTTGTACTGCTTCTTTTAACACAAAGTTTATCAAGTGAACCAGAGTATTATCTTCAGGTCCCTTCTTCTCTTCCTTTGGAACATTTCTTTGCTTTTGTATGTGGAAGACTAATCTAGATAAAATATCTTCTTGTTTGTATGGCTTAACAATATAATCGTGTGCACCAGCTTTTAGGGCTTGCTTCACGTTTTCTACACTGTTGTGAGAAGAGGTGATGAATGTTTTAGTTTCAATATTATTTTCTACTGTAAATTTTAAAAAATTTAATCCTAAATAATCTTTAAGCATCATATTTACGATGCAAAAATGTGGACGCCATTCTTTTGCTGCTTTTTGAAGTTCTTGCCCGGCAGTTTCTACTCTTGTTTCAAAGCCACGCTCTTTCAAAAAATCAGCAAGACGACGCGCGGTCGTCGATTCATCCTCACCGATTAATACTTTATAAGAGCTTTTGTCTGCCATACGTTATTATAAGTTTCGGATTTTACAGACTTTTCTTAATATCATACTTTGTCGCATCTACTAAACTCTCCAAAAGTTGGTGACATCGGATAAAGTCAGAAGCTAGATATTGGTATGGCTTTTATTGTATTCGAAGGTTTAGACGGCGCTGGTAAATCCTCATTGATTCAATTGCTTGCAAATGATCTCACTAGATCATCAATGCAGCATATTATAACCAGAGAGCCAGGAGGTACAGCCCTAGGAGAAGAACTTCGCACTATCTTACTGCGCACAGATGGAGAGGCTCCTGTAGCTCGCGCTGAGTTACTTCTTTATCAAGCCATTCGCGCTCAACACGTAGAGAACAAAATTAAACCTGCCCTTAAAATGGGGTCCTGGGTCATCTGTGACCGCTATACTGCTAGCTCTATTGCTTTTCAGGCAGGCGGACGAGGCATCTCTGAAAATGATATAAAAAGTCTTAACGATTTTTCGACAGACCATTTGCAGCCGCAGTTATTTGTACTCTTAGACCTACCCGTTGAAGAGAGCCTCAAAAGAATACAAAAAAGAGTAGATGGCGGGCAAAACAAAGATCGATTTGAACAGGAAGAAAAAGATTTTCACGAAAGAATTCGCACTAGCTATTTAAAACAATCTAAAGAGGATGCAAACCTGTGGCTTGTTCTAGATGCTAGAAAATCTAGCGAAGATATGTACAAAGAACTAAAATCCAAACTGATTGAGAAAAAATGGCTCAAATCTTAGCTCACCAAGAAATTTACCAACAGCTCAGCAAAAACATGGCAAACAAAAAGCTGTTTCCAGTTCTTTTGTTTTTTGGTCCAAGTGGTGTTGGCAAAAGGTTAGTTGCTAAAACCCTAATACAAGATTTGTTTTGTAAAACAAACAACCACTGTGGAACCTGCGCGGTTTGCCAAAAAATTGAACGAGATGAGTTTGAAAGTCTTCATACACTAAAACCAGATGGAAAGTTTATCAAAGTGGAAGCTGTAAGGGATCTGCTGCAAAAATTAACCCTACAAAACCTGCACT
>JAGRAL010000202.1 GCA_020434605.1 Bdellovibrionales bacterium | reverse complement strand
AAAGAAAAAATTGAAAAACTAAATATTCGAGGCATCGGATTTATTGAAGAATCAAAAAGAATATATCCTAATATAGAGATTTTATCGCAAACCTTAGGATTTGTAG
This sequence comes from Bdellovibrionales bacterium, assembly GCA_020434605.1. Lineage (GTDB taxonomy): Bacteria > Bdellovibrionota > Bdellovibrionia > Bdellovibrionales > UBA840 > JAGRAL01. The sequence continues at coordinate 5,786 of JAGRAL010000202.1, read as the reverse complement.
GAGCAAATGGTGCCGGTCTTGAGGGGCTTGAGTTACAATTTAATGATTTGCTGAGTGGTAACAATAAAAAGGTCGAAATTAAAAAAGATGCTAGGGGCACCCCTTTGATCTTAAACGGTCAATTGTTTTTAGAAAGACAAGATGGTTATGATTTACAACTTACCATTGATTTAGAAATGCAATATGTCTTAGAGCAGGAACTTAAAAATGTTTTAGTAGAGCACGAAGCTGATAGTGCGGTTGGTATTGTGTTAGATGCAAGTACCTCAGAAATTTTAGCTATGTCATCGTACCCTACATTTAATGCCAATAAGTTTGCAAAAACTAGTAGTTGGTTGAGAAGAAATAGAGCTGTCACAGATTCTTTTGAGCCAGGTAGCACAATGAAAACATTTACTTTGGCAACTGCAATTAAAGAGCGTCTTGTGAATGCAAACTCAAAAATCTACGGTGAAAAAGGTAAAATGCAAATTGCAGACAAGTGGATACGTGAGTCTGATGAAAGGCATGCCTTTGAATGGTTAACAGTGACAGAGATACTAGCTAAGTCTTCTAATATCGGAACTACAAAAATTGCATTTCAACTTGGAGATAAGAAACTATATAAGTCGTTAAGAGATTTTGGATTTGGCGAAAAAATTTCTGAAGATTTACCAGGTGAATCTAAAGGAATAGTAAATAAAACGCCTTGGCGTAAACACTTACTAAGTAATATTTCTTTTGGACATGGAATTGCAGTTACACCACTGCAAATGGCAAACGCTTATGCTTCAATTGCCAATGGCGGTGTATTAAACCAGCCATTTATTGTTCGTAGTGTTCGTGACAATCGCGGGGAAGTATTAAAAGAATTTGAAGGAAAGAAAATTAGACGTGTTCTCACTGAAAAAGACGCGGCCACTATTAGAAAGATGCTTCTAGCGGCTGCCTCAAAAGAGGGTACGGGTTATAAAGCCAGCATTTCCGGCTTTTCAGTCGCTGGTAAAACAGGTACTGCACAAAAAGTAAATCCAAATGGTCTGGGCTATGTGAAGGGCGAATACGTATCTTCATTTGCTGGATTTGTGCCTTATGAAAATCCGAAGTATGTTATTTATATTGCGGTAGATAGTCCCAAAAAGCAGTTTTATGGCTCTGATGTGGCAGCACCCATTTTTTCACGCATTGCCTCTTACGCTATGTTAAGATCGGGGATGGCACCGACAATAAAACAAGCTGATTCTGGTGAAGTCCTAAAAAAATTACCAACAAAACAGCAAGTAGCTCTAGATAAGGTGCAAAGGCTAAACGATAAAGAACAAATGCCAGATTTAATTGGCCTTAGTATAAGAGAAAGTATTAACCTTCTTCGTGCGAAATCTGTAAAGTTAAAAGTTTACGGAGACGGTGTCGTAAAAAAAACATTGCCAGATCCTGGCGCTGATATAAAATCGGGACAAACAGTAAACCTGATTTTAACTAAAGAGTTATAATGCGCATAAGAGATATACAATCTAAATTTCCCCACTGGCAGTTGGGGAGCTGTGATTTGGACTCACAGATTAGTTTTATTTCTAGAGATAGTAAGCGCGTTGATAGTAATTGTGTATTTGTGGCCATCAAAGGCAACAGCTGGGATGGACACTCTTTTATTGAAGAAGCTTTACAAAAAAAAGTACAACTAGTGATAGCCGAAAAGTATGCGGGGACTCACCCTAAGGTAGTCGTAGTAGAGAACGCTAGAAAGGTATATGCCGAGTTAAATACCCTTTTTTATAATACACCTTCGAAAAATTTATTTACAGTCGGCATAACCGGTACTAACGGCAAAACAACGACTTCTTTTATGGTTGAAAAGATCTTAAACTCTATAGGTTTAAATTGTGGTGTGATAGGGACTATTGATCATCATCTTAAAGATAAAGTTTGGCCCACTAGCTTGACGAGCCCAGGAGCAGAAGAGCTGCAATCCAGGCTCTGTGATTTTACAGCTGCTGGTGCAAAAGCCGTAGTTATGGAAGTGTCGAGTCACTCATTGGACCAGTATCGAATTGATGGTACCGAATTTGATGCTGCTATTTTTACAAACTTGACGCAAGACCATTTAGATTATCATCACACAATGGAAAATTATTTTTTAGCCAAGAAGAGATTGTTCTCTGAGGTACTAAAAAATTCTACGAAAAAAAAGCCAATTGCAATTGTAAATGCAGATGATCCATACGCCAAAAATATTACCTCTCAATCTTTATATAGTTTTGGGAGAACAGCCGGTGATATACGCTTTAACGTAGATCATATGGATTTTACCGGTACATCTTTAAAAGTCATTGAGGGAAATAAAAAATTTGCCGTAAAATTATCGGCAGTTGGGCTTCATAATGCTTACAACGCCATTGCAGCTTCACTAGTAACAAAATCCTTAAACATGGACTTAGAAGAGACACTAAATGTTTTATCACATACACCTTCCGTGTCAGGACGTTTAGAAAAAATTAGTAATACAAAGGGTAGACATGTATTTGTAGATTTTGCTCACACTCCAGATGCTTTAGAGCGAGCTTTGGTATTCTTAAGAGATATACAGTCAGAGCAAAAGATAGCTGGTCAAAAACTTACTGTCATTTTTGGGGCTGGTGGCAATAGAGACACAAGTAAAAGACCCATCATGGGTGAAATTGCCTCAAGGCTAGCGGATCAAGTTTATGTAACTTCTGATAACCCAAGGTTTGAAGATCCTGAAAAAATAGTGAAAGATATATTGGTTGGGTGTAAAGACGCTGTAGATCTACATTCAATAGTAAATCGTAAGGAAGCTATTTTTGCGGCTTTAAAAAATAGTAAAGAAGATGATATTGTGTTGATCGCCGGAAAAGGTCATGAAACCTATCAGGACATAGCGGGTGTGAAACACTTTTTTTCAGATCAAGAATGTGTAAAGGATTATTTTAAATGATTTTAAACTCATTTTTATTAGATGACATCATCCAAGGTACAAATGGAAAATTAGTCTACGCCAATGCTACTGAATTTGATGGGATATCTACTGATACTCGAGAAAATAATAAAGGAAAACTTTTTATCGCTCTAAAAGGTGAGACATACGATGCTCATGACTTTTTAGAAAAAGCCATCGAAAGCGGTGCTGCCGCCATTTTAGTTCATAAAAATGAGAAGCAATTAAAAACAAATTCTATCACTGTTATTAAAGTTGAAGATACGCTGTTAGCATTACAAGACCTGGGAAGGTATTGGCGAAAAAAGCACCGTGCAAAAGTAATCGCATTGACGGGTACTAATGGCAAAACAACAACAAAAGAGTCTTTATCTCAAATCTTATCAGAGCAGTTTAAAGTTTGTGTTCCTAAAGGCAGCTTTAACAATCATTGGGGTGTCCCTATGAGTTTGCTACAACTTAATTCTACTCATGATTTTATGATTTCTGAGATGGGTATGAATCATCCTGGTGAAATCGCTGTCTTGTGCAAGATCGCTTTGCCTGATGTTACTATGGTAACTAATGTGGGGCGAGGTCATCTAGAGGGTGTAGGTAGTGTCGAGGGAGTAGCAAAAGAAAAACAAGAAATATACAATCACTCTCCTGGATCTATAAAAGTATTTAACCTGGATAATAAATATACCAAGGATATGTGGAATACGTTTAGACAAGAAAAGAAGTACTTCACATTCTCTTTAAAAGAGGATTTGGCGGATGTATATTTTTCTTCTGTGGTAAGTGATACGGATGGTGTAACAATCTCTGGGGCGATTTCGGGTGTGAAAAACACAGTAACAGTAAATGTGTTTGGGATTCACAACGCTTACAATTTAGCAGCTGCTGCCGCAGCGGCACTGACGTGCGGAATGAAGCCTGATGCAATTTGGACGGCTCTTGCTAAATGCCACACCATTTGGGGGAGAAACCAGTGGGTGAACTTAGCAAGTGGAGCTAGGGTTTTATTTGATGCTTACAATGCGAACCCAGAGAGTATGGGAGCTTTTCTGCAAAACACTGGAAGTATGAAGACAGAGGGTCGAAAGTTTTATGTTTTAGGGGATATGCTAGAGTTGGGTAGCTTTAACGATAAAGAGCATCTGTCTGTGGCAGAGTCGTTGCAAAAAATCGATTTTGAAAAAGCTTATTTTATTGGCGAAAATGGCAAGCTAATTAAGTCTGCGATGTCTAACAAAAGCGTAGTTATTTCAGATACTTATAAACAAAATCTTGCCTTCGAGCTAAAAAGTATGCTACAACCTGGGGACATACTTTTTATGAAGGCTTCCAGGGGCATTAAACTAGAAAATTTTCTTCTAGATTTAGATCCACAGAATTTTTCATTAAAAAAATAAAAAGGGCAAACATGCTGTATCAATGGTTGGTGTCGCTATCAGACGACATTTCAGTTCTAAATGTTTTTCGTTATATTTCTTTCAGAACCTTCATCGCATTTCTCAGTTCATTTTTGTTGTGCTGGATGTGGGGACCACACTTTATCCGTAGGCTGGTTAGTAAACAAATCGGTCAAGTTGTGCGTGATGACGGACCCAAGTCACATTTAAAAAAGCAAGGCACGCCAACAATGGGTGGTGGATTGATAGTAATGAGCATGTTGATTCCATCCCTGCTATGGGCGAACTGGCACATTCCGCTAGTTTGGGCTTGTATTGTTATTACTCTTAGTTTTGCAGGTATTGGTTATATCGATGACTATTTAAAAGTTTTTAAGAAGAACACTAAGGGACTTTCGGGTAAATTGCGCTTGGCACTTGAGTTTGGAGTGTCGATGTTTGTGATTTATATCCTTGTTCATTATTTTCAGTTTCAGACCCATGTTTCTGTACCATTTTTTAAAAATATTCACTTAGATTTTGGTAACTGGTACATCCCATTTGCTGGGTTTGTAATTGTAGGGTGTGCAAACGCTGTGAATCTAACAGATGGCTTGGACGGCTTAGCCATTGTACCAATTATTATTGCTACCGGCACTTTGGCTATTATTTGTTACCTTACAGGTCACTATAACTTTGCCGAGTACTTACAAATCCCTTTTGTAAGTGGTGCGGGGGAGCTAGCTCCACTGGCTGCGACGGTGATCGCTGCGGGCCTTGGATTTTTATGGTATAATGCCTACCCGGCACAGGTTTTTATGGGAGACGTAGGGAGTTTGGGCCTTGGAGGCTTTTTGGGAACTCTTGCTGTTCTGAGTAAAAATGAAATTTTGTTAGTAGTAGTTGGTGGCATTTTTGTGGTAGAAGCACTATCTGTCATTGCACAAGTTACATCTTTTAAACTTACTGGAAAGCGAGTTTTAAAAATGGCACCTATTCATCACCACTTTGAATTAAAAGGGGTTAATGAAACTAAGGTGGTTGTACGCTTTTGGATAGTATCGATTTTGTTAGCAATTATTAGTTTAAGTACTCTGAAGTTGAGGTAATTATGTTGGAAATAAGTGGAAAACGAATCATGGTAGTAGGTCTTAGTAAGACCGGTGTTTCAATGGCTAAGTTCTTAGTTGAATCTGGCTGCGAAGTGACTGTAAGTGACCACAAATCGCCAGCTGAGTTATCTGCGTATTTGGATGAAATCGATCACCTACCTTTAAAATATGATTTAGGTGGACACACTCCTAGAACATTTGTCGAACAAGATTTAATTATTATGAGCCCAGGTATTTCACCTGAGCTAAAGATTTTTGATTATGCCAAATCAAATGGTGTTAAGGTAACTGGAGATGTTGAGTTTGCTTCGCAATTTATTGAAGAGCCAATTATCGCTGTTACTGGGACGAACGGTAAATCAACAG
>JAGRAL010000201.1 GCA_020434605.1 Bdellovibrionales bacterium | reverse complement strand
TTTGTCACCTTGTTGTTCAAAGTGACTTATTTCAAATACCGCCAGAGATTTATAAAATTAGCCGCTTACCTGTAGATATCAGATTTGGTGATATCTTGCTTATTTTTGCGGTTTCATTTTTACTATCGTTCTTATCTACTCTACTTCCTGCTATGCGGGGCGCACGTTTAAATAGTATCGAGGGGTTACGTTATGAGTGATGTGTTATTAAAAGGGCAAAACTTAGCAAAGCTATATAAGCAAGGGCATGAAAATTTAGAAATACTTAAAGCTGTTTCGATAGAAATTCGTGAAGGTGAAGCAATCGCAATTACTGGTAAAAGTGGGGCGGGTAAAAGCACGCTACTCCATATTTTAGGCACTTTAGATCGTCCTAGCCAGGGAGAATTGTTTTTTTATGATAAGGCAATTCACCTTATGTCGGATGAAGAAGTGTCTCGATTTAGAAACCAAACCATGGGCTTTGTTTTTCAATTTCACCACTTGCTTCCAGAATTTAATGCACTAGAAAATGTCATGTTGCCAGCGATGATAGGCGGAATGCCTAAGAAGATAGCTAGAGTAACAGCCATGCAAGTATTAAAGGATGTGGGTTTAGAGCATAGATTGCAGCATTTTCCTTCAGAGTTGAGTGGAGGGGAGAGACAAAGGGTTGCAATTGCTAGAGCATTGATCAGAAAACCTAAAGTAGTATTTGCTGATGAGCCAACAGGGAATCTAGACACCGAAAATGGCCTAAAAGTCCAAAGCTTACTATTTGAGCTGCACAATAAGTATAATGTCGCTCTTGTTGTGGTAACGCATGATGAATCTTTTGCCGCTAAATTTATGAGACGCTACAGAATGATAGATGGGCACTGGCAATAATTACGCGCTGCAAGTACTAGCTCATTTTGACAAGGATTTTGTTTCCATATAGCCTCACTATCTACAAGGTTAAACCTAAGTAAATACTGGGGATTTAGTGCTCACATTGAAATATCGCCTTCTATTTATATTACTCATAATATGCAGTCCTTTTTCTATGGCGACGGCTGCAAAGAAGAAGGCAGTTAGCCAACAAAAACTTGTAAGTGAAATCCAAATCACAGGTAATAAAAATATCGAAACTGATACCATCAAGGGTAATATCATTACTCAAGTTGGCTCTGCGTACTCTCAAGATTCTGTACGTGAAGACATTCTAAAACTTTTTCAGATGGGATACTTTTATAACATCGAAGTTGATAAAAAATCTAAGGGCGATGGCTGGCTCTTAACATACAAGGTTACAGAGAAACCACCTATTACCGAAATCTTTTTTGATGGGAATAGTGATGTTAGTGAAGATGACTTAAGAGAAGCAATAGGACTTAAGACATACACGATCCTATCTCAGGGAAAAATACAATCTGCTATTGATAAAATGTTAAAAGTCTACGAAGAAAAAGGTTTTTTCTTAGCTAAAATTAAATTTGAACTTAAATTTACAGACCAAAAACAAGAAACTTACGCTCTACACTTTTTAATCGAAGAAAATGACAAAGTAATGGTTAAGAAGATTCGTATTGTGGGCAGTAAAAATATCGGCGAAGCCACTCTTAAAGGGCGTTTGCAAACGCAAGAAGGAGGCTTTTTTAGCTTTCTTGGAAGCTCCGGAAGTTTTAAGCAAGAAAATCTAGAGCGTGATGCTCAAATTATTTTACACTCTTACTATAGTGAGGGGTATGTAAATGCTAAAGTAGACCCTGCACTCATTTACGTAACACCAGATAAGAAGAGTATATACATTACGTTTCATGTCGAAGAGGGTTTACAATACGACGTTGGACAAATTGACTTTTCTGGTGACATTTTATTTCCAGAAGAAGAGCTAAGAGAAGCAATACAGAGTGATGATAGAAAAGTTTTTTCAGTTCTTGTGATGCAAAATGATATTAGTAGTTTGCAAGCAAAATACGGTGACTTAGGCTATGCATTTGCCAACATTATTCCACGTACTCAGATTATCGAAGAAGAAAGAAAAGTAAATATCACTTTTGATTTTGATAAAGGTGAAAAGGTTTACTTTGGTAAGTTTACAGTCGTGGGTAACGATAAAACTCGTGATAAGGTGGTTAGACGCGAGTTAAAAATCACTGAGGGCGAACTATACAATGAAACTCGAAAGAGAGAATCTTTAGCTAATATTAAAAGGCTAGGATATTTCGACGAGGTAAACTTTAAGACATCAACACCTGCAAACCAACCAACCATATTAGATATCGAGATTCAGGTAAAAGAAAAAAATACGGGCTCTATCCAAGTTGGTGCGGGATACTCTTCTTACCAAGGCTTTGTTTTAAACGGTCAAATCAATCAGGCTAACTTATTTGGTTACGGTCAAAAGTTAGGCTTAAATGTTAATTATTCTGATAAAGAAAAAACGGTCTCTTTAAATTTTACTGAACCATACTTAAATGATTCAAAGTGGAGTTTGGGATTCGAGATCTATGTTCAAGATGAAGAGAGAACAGACTTCGAACAAGAAAAAACAGGTGCTGCAATTCGTATTGGGCATCCGATTACAGACTATTTATCTGGTTTTTTACGCTACCGCTTAGATGATACAGACTTAAAGCTAGATGATGAAAATGGCGACCCTGACTTATTTCCTGTTGATACTGTAAATGGTATTACAAGTTCTGTTACAGCTACTCTAGAGTATGACAAGCGTGATGATAGATTAACACCAACAGATGGAGCTTACGCGTCTGCATCTTACGAGTATGCAGGCTTGGGTGGGGATAAATACTTTTCTAAAACAAATTTAAATTTTAGGTATTATCACAAAGTCTTTTGGGAACTTGTATGGAGAAACAATATTGCTTACAGGTTCTTAGATTCTATCAATGGCAAAGACCTTCCGTTTAGCGAGCTATTTTTATTAGGTGGTGCTTACAATATGAGAGGCTTTAGAAACTTCTCAGTAGGTAGAAAAAAGTACTCTGTAGCTAAAGGTGAAGATAGACCATTTGGTGGTGAAAAAGCATTCTACTATAATCTTGAGTTTGAATTTCCACTAATTCCTGAGGCTAGTATCAGAGGCGTGGTTTTCTATGACATTGGTAACGCTCAGGATGAAATTGACTTTAACGACCTAAGGTCTAACTATGGTTTTGGATTTCGTTGGTTGACACCTTTCGGCCCGCTGCGTTTTGAGTGGGGCTTCCCTGTTGATCGTAACGAGGACTTAGGTGAGGCGCCTTATAATTTTGAGTTTTCTATTGGCTCACCATTTTAATAGTACTATTTTATATTCATATTAAAGGAGATTATATGAAGAAGTTAATAATAAGTTTAGCGGTTTTACTGACAGGTACTTACGCGCTAGCAGATATCAAAATTGGCTATGTAGATTTACAAAAAGCAGTGCAAAACACGAAAGCTGGTAAAGATGCAAGAGCTAGTCTTGAAAAAGAATTTAAATCTAAAGAGACGGATCTTAAAAAGAAAGAAGCACAATTAAAAAAGATGACAGAAGACTTCGAAAAGAAGGCAGCTCTACTTTCTGAAGATGCAAGACGTAAGCAAGAGGGCGAGATTCAAAAAGAAATGTTGAAGTTTAGACAAACAGTGTCTCAGTCACAACAGGATATTAGTACTAAAGAGCGTAAGATGACCCAGCCAATTTTAGAACAAATGGCAAAGACGATCGAAGCTACCGCTAAGAAAGAAGGCTACACAATGATTCTTGAAAAGCGTGAACAAAACATTTTATGGGCAGACAAATCTGTTGATGTGACAGACATTGTTGTTAAAGAATTCGAAAAAACCTATAAAAAGTAATTCAAGATGGCTGAAATAGACTTCCCTAAAAATCTTCCAGTATATGCCAGTGAGATAGAATCCATTCTACCTCACAGGTATCCATTTTTGTTAATTGACAGAATCTTGGAGCTATCTGGAGGAACTAGTGAAAATAGAGTGGGACGAAAAATTAAGGCGCAAAAAAATATTACTTTCAATGAGCCACAGTTTACAGGGCATTTTCCGGGTAATCCAGTCTATCCAGGCGTTATGATGATCGAAACAATGGCGCAAGCATCAGCGCTTGCGGCATATGATCCAATCAAAAAAACTGAAAAAATCTATATTGCCAGTATTCAAAATGCAAAATTTAGAGCTCCAGTAATTCCTGGAGACGTTGTTGAAATACAATCCGAGTGTACCAAAGATCGTGGCAGTATGATTATATTTAGTTGCCAGGCTTTGGTGAACTCTAAGGTTGTCGCTGAAGCTGAGATTTGGGCGAAGATTTTTTAGAGGATATCATGCAGATACATCCAAGCAGTGTAGTTTCAAAAGATGCAGAAATCGAAGAGGGTGCCATTATTGGTCCTTTTTGCGTGATTGAAGGTAAAGTCAAAATTGGTTCCTGTACGGTCTTAGACTCTAATGTAAAGGTGGGGAATCCCTACGGCACAGTAATTATTGGAAAGGGCAATCATTTATTTCCGGGGTCAAATATTGGTGGAATTCCGCAAGATTTAAAATACAAAAAAGAGAATACAGAACTTATAATTGGAAACAATAATCAGTTTCGCGAGTCTGTCACTGTAAATACGGGCACTGTAACGGGAATTAACCATACTAAGATTGGGGATGGTAATTTATTAATGGCATACTCACATATCGGTCACGATTGTGTGCTAGGTAATAACAATGTAATTGCTAACTCTGTTGCAGTGGCAGGTCATGTTACTATCCAAGACAAAGTAACTGTCGGTGGTTTAGTGGGATTAAGTCAGTTTATTACTGTAGGTTCCTACGCGTTTGTTGCTGGTTACAGTGCGGTTAATAAAGATGTATTACCATTTTCTATGGCTTCTGGTATTTGGGCTACAATGAGGGCTACTAATAAAGTGGGCATGGAAAGAGCTGGTTTCACTGAGGAAGATATCTCTATAGCTAATAAGCTAATTCGTATGTTCTCAAAGTCAGGTTTAAGACGTGAAGAAGTGATATCAAAAGCTACTGAAGAACTAGGTGGTGAGCACAAAGTCACTAAAATGATGTTAGACTTTGCTCATAAGTCAAAGGGTCTTGCGATATGACTTTGCCAGGTTTGGCAATACAAGGAAGTACAAAAGAAACTCAGTATCTACTTTCTTATGTAAAAAAAAATAAATTTCCTCTTGTCTGTGATATTGAATCTAAAATGACGGACAAGTCGGTTACATATTATAATCAAACAATATTTTCAGACATTACTGCAAAAGCAAATGGCTGGTCAGTTCTTGGTGCTAACAATATCGTAGCGAAAGATCAGGTTTCTGATTATTATAAAAATGCAGTTCCAAGATCTGCACTAAACTTTTTGGCGTATAAAAAGTTGTTTACAGATGACTGGAGATCTATCTCGGTTCAAAAGTCTATACCGTTAGCAAATATAAATACACATAGGTATGAAGTGCTTCAAATTTTACAAGCCTTACGCACCTTACATTTAGATGTACTTACAAATATTAATATCTGTAAAAGTGAAGGGCTAACACAAAATAGTCTTATTCTGACAGCAAAGTTGGGGCAAGTGGCTTTTATGCTACATTTAATACCGTCTCCCGAAGTTTTTGAGATATGGAAGCTAGATGCTAACGCTAGATCACTTGAGCTATCATCAATTGATTATGAGTATGATGAGCTGAAGGTTTTCTCTGATGCCGCAAATCCTTTTATGTCTTTTCATAGTTCAAAGTACGATTTGTCACCATCTCTAATTTGGGAAGAAGTTATAAAGACGAATGGTAGCTTACAAAACTTATTGGATGAAGACTGGGAGTTACTACATGCAGTCTGAGTCCTTGTTAATCGTTGCAGCAGAAGAGTCTAGTGCCGCTTATGCTAAAAGACTTCTACATATTCTGGAAAAAGAAAAACCAAACCTAAAGTGCTTTGGAGTTGGAAACAAGGCTATGGAGGACATGGGGTTTGAGCGCTTGGGCAAGTCTGAGGACATGGCTGTTATTGGGATTGTCGAAGTTATTAAGCATTATGGGCTTATCAGAAAAGTTTTTTACAATTTGATTGATGAAGCCGTAAAGAGAAAAGTTAAAGTTGTACTATTGATTGACTATCCTGACTTTAACATGCGCTTAGCCAAGGAGTTAAAAAAGAGAAATATTAAGGTTGTATACTATATTTCTCCAACTGTTTGGGCGTGGAGACAAAATCGTATTCATAATATTAAAAAGTATATAGATAAGATGCTTTTGATTTATCCTTTTGAAGTAGATTTTTATAAAAAGCATGAAATGAAGTATGAATTTGTAGGTCATCCGCTATTAGACGAGATGAATACGGATTTACTTGATCAGGATAAAATTGATACACAGAAACTAAAGATGGGGCTTGAAAAAAAAGATACTATTATTGGTCTTATGCCAGGTAGTAGGAGATCTGAAATTAAATTTCACCTATCTGAGCAACTGGAAGCGCTTAAATTGTTGCAAAAACGTATTCCTAATTTGTACGGTGCTTTGTTGTTGGCGCCTAGCTTAGAAAAGCATGAAATCCAGCAATATTTAACAGAAAGCCCCGAGAACTTTATTATTTTGCAGGATGAACCATTTAAGATGTTACAAGCAGTAGATGCTGTTTTGGTGGCTTCTGGAACAGCTACTTTAGTAGTAGCTTTAATGCAAAAACCTATGGTTATCATGTATAAGTTGAACGCTGTCACTGCTTGGCTAGCTAAAAAAATTGTTAAAGGTGTTAAGTATTTTGGGATAGTTAATCTTTTGTATAACCAAGAAGTTGCTCCTGAAATGTTTCAAGAAAAAGTGAACGCAAAAGATTTATCGGATGAGATGCTAAAGGTTTTAGAACCCAAGAATGCAAACGAACAAATAGAAAAGTGGAAGAATATACCGAATTTGTTAGGAAAGACGGGTGTTGCTGAGAGAGTGGTTAGGGCATTAGATGAATATTTTTAAGTATTTATTACTACCCTTTAGTTTGCTATTTGGTTGCGTAGTTTATGTACGTAACTGGATGTACGATTTTAAAATTTTAAAGACGTACAAAGTAGAAGTTCCAGTGATAAGTGTGGGTAATATATCAGTGGGTGGTAGTGGTAAGACGCCATATATACTTAAACTGATTTGTTTACTTCAAGAAAAGGGTTTGAGACCTGCCGTCATTTATCGAGGATACAAAAGAACAGGTACCGTCGATTGTGAAAAAGTTGATATAAGTAGCAAGCCTGCAAGTCACTTTGGCGATGAGGCGAGTTTAGTAGCATTTAAAGCAAAAGTACCAGTCTATGTCAGTGCCAATAGAGTTTTGGCGGCTCAAAAAATCATGAAAGATGAAACAGTAGACGTCATACTTCTTGATGATGGTTTTCAACATAGAAGATTGCATAGAGATCTAGATATAGTCGTACTAGATGCAACTGATACTTGTGCTAATTATATCTTAATGCCAGTTGGTAGGGGGCGTGAGCCGCTATCTAGTTTAAAACGAGCAGGAATGCTGGCAAAACATAAGATTAACCTGGCAAACCAAATGCCATCTTTGCTGACGGATATTGAATCAAGTATTATTTTTAATGGCTTAGTAAAACTTGAAGACTGGGTAAGGGGTAATTATAATTTTGTAGACCCTAGAGGCGACAAGGTTACACTGGTAAGTGGGGTAGCAAAGCCTAAGCAAGTAAGTCTAAGCTTACATGAAAAGTACCCAAACCTTATTGTTAGCGAAAAACACTTTTCTGATCATCATCACTTTAGAGATAGCGATATTCCTAAGAGTGAGGTGGTGACTACCGAAAAAGATGCTATTAAAATTAAAGATTTAAAAATTGATACCTCTTCAGTG
>JAGRAL010000200.1 GCA_020434605.1 Bdellovibrionales bacterium | reverse complement strand
TTGATAATGCCAACACCAGAGGAACAAATTATGCAAAAGAAATGATTGCGGCCGACAGTGGATTTGCAGAAATGTGTCCAAGTAATATTAGATCTAAATTAAAGAGGCGTTTTGACAAAAGTTATAATCATCAGATTGCCATCAGTTGTGGACCCGTTGAGTTAACAAAGCGAGCTATCAACGATGTTAGAGAAGAAAGAAAACTGCAGGACAGCGTAGAGGTCATCTCTTCTTGCCCACAAGATTTACAGACCAATGCTGTGCTAGTCTATCAAACCGCCTTTGCAAGAGAAGAAGATCGCTTGCATGCAGCTAATGAAAGCCGAAAGCAAGATGCATTTCGCGAAGAGCAACTAGATTTAATCCGAAAGCAAAATGAGATTTTAGAAGAAAAGAAAAAGAAGGAGCAGCAGACGGACGGCTACTTTAAACCCATGGAAGCCATACCCTCTTATTAAACAGTTGCAAAGTGACACTAAACTTTGGCACCCCCTTTGCTTAGATAACTAAGAGGGGGAATAATCATGAAATATCTAATCTTACTTGTAACAATTTTATTTAGCATTAACTCACTGGCCGCTTCAAAAGCCGCCATCAAAGATTTAAGTAGCCAATACTTTTTGCAACAAATTTCTGCTAGCAACTCTTTAGCTCAGAAGTCTGTTGATGACTTTGGTTCCTGTGATGAAAGACCTGATTCAAAGCCTTGTATAGACTATGCCTGTAGCAAAGTTTACTGCGGCTCTGAAGACAGGGCACTAAAAGTTGCCAGAGCATGCGCTGGTAATTATGGGGATGAGTGTATAAAAACAGCCTGTAACAAAGTCTATTGCGGCTCTGAAGAGGTATTATTAAAAGTCATAAACACCTGCAAATATAACTACGGATCTGAGTGTATCAATTATGCTTGCAGCAAGGTGTATTGTGGTAGCGAAGATAGACTGCTAAAAGTTATCGGCTCATGTAAGGGCTCAGATGTAGGATGCGTAGAATCTTTGTGTTCAAAAGTGTATTGTGGAAGTGAAGAGCGCTTACTGTCTGTGATTAATACTTGCGCGGGTCGAGAGTAACAAAAAAAGTGGTGGCTTGGGAGGGAATTGAACCCCCGACACAAGGATTTTCAGTCCTCTGCTCTACCGACTGAGCTACCAAGCCACTTTCAGAGAAGGTACTAAGTAGCCTTCAAATAGGGCTCCTGTCAAAAGCAATTTCCCCGCTGATCGTTTTGTGTGCATGTGTGGGCAAATTTATATTAGATTTTACCATAAGAACATCATAGCATAGAACTACGTATCATTTATGAGGTTTTACATCTATGAATCTAGTCCGCATCTGTCTGCTTTTGGTCTTTTTTGTTGGCTGCACCACCCCTGAAACTGAGTCCTCAAAGGGCACCGGTTCTTCAAAACTTGGTGCTAAAAAAGCAAAAATCACTGAGTTTTTTGCGTGTTTTAAATATGAAGACACTCCTCTAGAGGTTACTGAAAATAATTTTATACGTTTGGGAAGTGTGGTGAACGGCTCTAGCCGACAAGGTTATTCAACCATACATCTATATAAAAGAGGAAAATATAATATTCTTGGGTGGATTGATTACAGTTGTGGCCCTGCTTGTGAACAAACTATTAAATGGTATGTGGTTAACGATGCTTGCAAAATAAAAGAAATATCACCTAAAAAATTCTTCCCTGGAGATTATAGTGACTCCTCCCGCTTTCTTTCACTTTCTAGAGATGGAAAAGAGGCTTACATCGTTGAGGCGGATAAGCTAGATGTGTACAACGACTATGAGATGCGCATCGAAGAAAAGTACCACTTAGAAAGTGGCCGTTTTATTAAAGACGATTCTTTTGAGCCGTTTAGTTTATTTATGACTAAAGACAATGTGGACCAATATTTTACCCATAAAGAAAAATAAAGGTCCTCTAGTTAGATACTGATTACGCTAGCGCCTGTTCTAAATCTTTAATTAGATCTGATATAGTTTCAATGCCAACACTGATACGTATAAAGTTGTCAGCAATCCCTAGCTCTTTTCTTTGTTCAGCAGGAACGCTTGCGTGAGTCATAATCGCAGGATGCTCGATCAGTGACTCTACCCCACCCAAACTCTCAGCTAGTGAAAATAGTTTTACTTTTTCTAAAAAAGTTTTTGATTCTGCCAAACCGCCCTTTAGATAAAAGCTCAACACTCCACCAAACCCAGACATCTGCTCTTTAGCTAAATCATACTGAGGATGCGATTTTAAGCCTGGGTAAATTACTTTTTCTACCTTTGGATGCTTTTCTAAGTACTCTGCAATTGCCATCGTGTTTTCTTGATGTGCACGCATGCGTATAGCCAAAGTTTTTAAGCTTCTCATACATAAAAAAGAATCAAACGTAGCTTGAATGCCACCCATTGAGTTTGTCAAAAACTGAATTCTCTCTGCTATGTCTTCACGGTCCGTCACCATAGCACCGCCCACCACATCCGAGTGGCCATTTACAAATTTAGTTGTAGAGTGAACAACTATATCAGCGCCTAATGTAAGAGGTTTTTGAAAGTATGGGGACATAAACGTATTGTCCACAACACTAATAATATTTTTGGATTTAGCTAAATCACAAACCTTTTTGATATCAACCAACTTCATCATTGGGTTTGTAGGAGATTCAATCCAAATCATTTTGGTGTTTGGCTTAATTGCTTTCTTGGTTGCCTCTAAATCACTTAAATTCACTAGGCCGATGTCAATTCCGTTGTTTTGAATGACTTTTGTAAATAACCTAAAGCTTCCACCATATAAATCGTCAGATAGTAAGATGTGGTCTCCAGCCTTACACAAATGTGCAATCGTAGTTGTCGCTGCACAACCAGATGCAAAAGCAAACCCAAAACGTCCTTCTTCAAGAGATGCAAGACAGTCTTCGTATGCTTTTCGTGTTGGATTACTTGTTCTAGAGTATTCGTAGCCTTTGTGTACGCCGGGCGAAGCTTGTACGTATGTGGACGATAGATACAGTGGCGTCATAATTGCGCCAGTAGTTTCATCTGGTTTTTGTCCTGCATGTATTGCGCGAGTTTCAAATCCAAGTTCTTTTTTCATATGTACCTCTATAATAGATGGTTAGCCTTCATCCAATCATCATTAAACACTTTACTTAAATATCTATCACCATTGTCACATAAAAATGTAACTATACGCTTTGGTTCAGTTTGTTTCTCTGCCCACTTTAAAGCGCAAACTACTGTTGCCGCAGAGGATGGACCAATAAAAAGCCCTTCGTTTCTAACAATATTTCTGCACATCTGCATAGCTTCTTTATCATTAAACTGAATGACATCATCCACATATTTAAACTTCATATTTCCTGGAAGCATATCCTCCCCGATTCCCTCTATTAAATAGGGAGCTGGCGGAGTCTTTATCTCATTATACTTATACAAGTCATGTAAGATACTGCCGATGGGATCTGCTAAAATAATTTTTATATCTGGGTTTTTCTCTTTTAAAAACTTGCCAATCCCAGAGATGGTTCCGCCAGTACCAGCACCATTTACAAGGCAATCAATTTTGCCACCCATTTGTTCCCATATTTCAGGTCCTGTGGTCTCATAGTGTGTTTGCATATTGTCTTCATTATGAAACTGATTGGCATAATACGAATTGGGAGTTTCTTGTGATAATTTTTTTGCCACCGAGTAATGTGACCTTGGGTCCGTAGCCTCTACTCCTGACGGTGTAAGTATAACTTTTGCACCATAGGCTTTTAGAGTATCAATTTTTTCTTTACTCATCTTGTCTGGCATTACAATAATTGATTTGTATCCCTTAATCGCTGCCACCATACAAAGACCAAGGCCTGTGTTTCCTGAAGTCGCCTCAATGATTGTACCACCAGCAGTCAGATCACCACGTTTTTCTGCGCTTTCGATAATTCTAAGAGCGATACGATCTTTCACACTTCCACCTGGATTTAAAAATTCGGCTTTGCCAAAAATCGAATGCTTTGTTTTAGGTAAGCATCTATCCAATTGAATCATTGGCGTTTTTCCAATGAGCTCTAAAACGTTTTTTTGGATTTGCATGATCTTCCTCCCAGCCTAATAACTACAGAGGCAAACTAAACCAAGACATTCGAAGTAGAAACTAAAAAGTTTGTAAACCTAACTTTTGCAAGGCGTTAGGGCTCAAAATCCTTATCCCCAATGCGCAGAATCCCGCCCTGGTTTTGTTTAACAAAGCGGCCACTTTTTTCGCTCCCCTCCCATTCAATCGTGATTTTATCTGTACTTATGCTTGTGTTGACAGGAGTAAAGCCAAATTCTTTACCGTTAATTTTTATTTTTTTCCATTTCGTGGAGACTATAGAGAGGCGTGTGGCTTTATTTAAAAATGCCCTTGCCGGTGGCATTGCCTGCGTAGGAATAAACAATAGCATAAAAACACTAAAAATAGCGGCAGAAATAGAGGCTTTAAGAGATGCTTTGCTGACCGGTTTATTATGTAGAGCAATTGTTTTGTCTGATACTGCAATCCGCACGAACTTTTGAAGATTTTTTTTACTTTCTGATGCGTTAAAGTCTATTTCATCAATATTATACTTATCTTTGATCTTCAATACAGACTGCATATCTGTCATCGCCCCGTAGTGTGATCCATTTAACACATCGTCTGGGACAAATTCAGGTGTGATATACCGGGTTCGATTGTCAGAGTAATGATTTCCAAAATCAATCAACCTTAAATCACCATCGCAACTAATCATGATATTCGAAGGCGAAATATCCCCATGAAAGCTAATTTCATCATTAAGGCTTTGCACAGCTTGGTTTAACTGTGACAAAAGATAGGATTTGTCCTCTTCTTTGATGTTTCTAAAAAATAACTGCCGCCAAGTAAGACCATCTATATATTCCATCACCAGCGTAGGTTCTTGGTTGATACGCTCCACTCCGTAGACTTTAAGTACATATTTTGATCGTAAGTTTTTAATCACAGAGTATTCTTCTATTAGTTCTTGGATACTTTTCTCTGTTTTAAGAAACTTTAATGCCACTACCTCTTTATTTAAACCATGAAGGGAATAGCGAAAAGCTTTGTAAACACGACCACTTCCGCCCTCTCCCAAGTAGTCTAGCAATTCATATTGGTACGATTCACCACTTATTTTTCCCATTGGGTACTGGTAATAACAAGATATGTGCCAATTTTACTGTTCTACATACAAGAGATCCTTTATTCTATTTTGTACCCTCATCTTACAATCTGTATGTGCAGCAATGTGGGCTTCCAGTTTTAATAGTTTCTCAAGGTGATTGTAGGCCGCAACTTTTTCGGCGCAACGCTTTTCGTAGTTAATTTTATACAGGTCAAATTCAGTTTCACTTATATAGCCCTCATTTTTTAGCCGCTGCCGCAAATCTTCACATATATTAGGATAAAAGAAGTATTCACTCACCTCCTCGCACTGGTCACTAAGGCTTTTGATTTGCAAATATGTTTGCATCTGTTTTTGATTTTTAATATGTAGCAAGACTTCTGTTTGCCATGAAAAACCCACGCTAATTGCCATATATATAATAGACAAAATCAAAATGCCTCCTTTAGTTGCTGCAATATTGGTCCAAAAAGCAAAAAAAGAAATGCTGGCGTCTGCAACAAGAGAAGAGGCATTAGTAATAAAAATGGTAACTTCGCAGCTTGCGTATGAATTTCTTGTTCGCAAGCAATGATAATCTCTTCCTCTAGCGCCTTAAGCATTGGGTAGATGGTCTTTCCACTTAATCCCATCACCAAAATATCAAAAATGGCACGTCGGTAGTGTTTATCTGAAGAAATAAAATCTAACTTATCCAAACTCTTACTCTGCCACTTGCTATAAAAAACTTTTAACTGTGGACAAATGTCGTTATTTTCATTTTGTAGGTACGTCCTTATTGTGTTTTCTAAAGATTGTGAGGTTTCTAGGGCCCTCAATAAATATGTTATAAAGTGTAGTGGTGATGCTATAACTTCCATTTTATTTTTTTTCCTAAAAATTGCGTTAGACAAAAGCCCGCCAGTATCAATGGAAAGGAGATCAGAAAATACATTTTAACAGCTTGAACACTTAAAACTCTTATCTGTAAAAAAAGTATTACAAAATAGATGCCAACTACAAAATAAGATTGAAACCTAGCTTGAAATGAAACTTGTCCGGACTTACGTCGAAAAAATATTTGTAGTCGCAAGCTTCTTTGTAGAAGTTTGAGTTGAGTGAGTGCTTGATGTGGTTTTTTATCTATCGAAAGTAGTTCTTCGAAGCGTAAAACTTGTTTTTTAGTACCTTCGAATCGATTTTGTGTCGAAAATGACACAAAGTAGAGTAGTAATGACTTGTTCTGTTGCACAAAAGCATCACTTTCATCACTAATTTCGATGATTGATGACCTAAATGAATTTCCATTTTGCATTTTAAGTATGATTTTCTCGATAAACAATAAGAAGTGTTGGTCTTCAAGCTGCTTTTGCCTTTGTTTTTTCCAAAAATTAAGAAAAACTGCGATCGAAAGTGGTGTAAATGCAACACTAAGTGCTGCAATCGACCAATATCGATGCAAAAAACCACTTGAAACAACCGCGAACAACGTAAAATGTTGCAGATGTGTTGTGTTCACAACACACTTTTTAGTAATTCGATTTACAAAAATAAATGCGGACACGAAATAAATGAACACAAAAACAATGTGAAATGATGTCATCAGCAATTGTTTTTGCAAAAAACGTGCATTTGCTAAATCTTTTTATTGACGAACCGATAGTTATAGGGAAATCTTAAAGTAGAAGTACATCATTAAGATGTTAAACCACTCATCCTAAGGAGAGAGAAAATGGCAAAGAAAAAAGCAACAAAAAAGAAAGCTGCTAAGAAAACTACTAAGAAAAAAGCTGCTAAAAAAGC